>CAZAEG010000246.1:0-6607 GCA_964484035.1 uncultured Enterobacteriaceae bacterium
ACACCTGGAAGCGCATCGATGCGCGCACGCAGGCGTTCATGCTGGCGCAGTTCAAGCAGTACGAAGACAAGATGTGGCGCACGCTGAAACAGGCCACCGACGAGGCCGACAACTGCAACACCGGCAAGCAACCCTGCACCCTGGGCAAGATGGCCAAGCTCACGATCGTGCCGGTGAAGCCCGCGGAGGCCGTGGAGCACAAGAAACTCGTCGAGAACGCCGTCCTTCCCGGATGGGCGAAGCGCTGCGGCGCCGAATGCGCGAAGGAGTGGAACGCCACGGTGGGCAAGGCGCTCGGCCTTGCCGTCGCGGTGAACTGAGCACCGCGTCCGCCCCGCGCAGCGCGCCGCCGCATCCTCCGGGCGGCGGCGCGGAAAGCCTGCGCCCCGCTCGGCGCACCGGGGCTGCGCAAACCGGAGCTCGGAGGAGGGCATGGAAGCCTTGATGCGAGGCGTGCTCCAGGTGACGCGCTGGAGCACATGGTTCGGTGGCGTGCTGATCCTGCTCGCTGCGTTCCTGATCGGCATCGACGTCGTGCTGCGCAAGTTCTTCGCCACCTCGATCGGCGGCGCCGACGAGCTGGCAGGCTACGCGCTGGCGATCGCCACGGCGTGGTCGCTGGCCGCCGCGCTGCTTGCCCGGGCGCACATCCGCATCGATTCCTTGTATGGGCTGCTGCCGCTAAGCCTGCGGCTGCTGCTCGACTTCCTCGGCCTGGCGCTGTTCATCGGCTACTTCGGCCTGATCGCGCGCCACGGCTGGAACGTGTTGCTGCAGTCGTGGAGCTCCGGCTCGCGCAGCCAGTCGGCGCTGCAGATCCCGACGGTGATCCCGCAGGCGATGTGGATCGTCGGCCTGGCGCTGTTCGTGATCATCGGCGCGCTGCTGTTCGCGCACGCGCTCGGCCTGGTGCTGCGCGGCCGCAGCGGCGAGGCGACGCGCGCCATCAGCACGCGCTCCGCCCAGGAGGACGTCGCCGAGGAAGTGCGCGACGTCAAGGCGCGCCGTTCGCTCGAGACGGACGCGCCATGATCTGGACCGCGCTCGCCGTGCTGCTGGTGGTCCTCGCGCTGGCGGTGCCGGTGGCGGCGGGGCTCGGCGTGCTCGGCCTGGTACTCTCGGAGATCTACTCGAAGCTGCCGCTGACGCTCGCCATCGGCGAGATGTCATGGGCCACCTCGAACAATTTCCTGCTGGTCGCGATCCCGTTCTTCGTGCTGCTCGGCGAGGTCCTGCTGCGTACGGGCATCGCGGAGCGCATGTACAACGCGCTCGTGCTGTGGGTGCCGTGGCTGCCGGGCGGGCTGATGCACTCCAACATCGCCGCCTGCGCCATGTTCGCCTCGACCTCGGGTTCGAGCGTCGCCACCGCCGCCACCATCGGCACCGTGGCGATGGGCGAGATCCGCAAGCACGGCTATTCCGAGCGCCTGTTCCTCGGCACCATTGCCGCGGGCGGCACGCTCGGCATCCTCATTCCGCCGTCGATCAACATGATCGTGTATGGCGTGTTGACCGATTCCTCGATCCCCAAGCTGTACCTCGCCGGCATCATCCCGGGGCTGGTCCTCGCCGTCCTGTTCAGCCTGACGATCCTCGCCATCTGCCTGATCTGGCCGCAGCTCGGTGGCCGGCGCACCCGCGCCACCTGGACGCAGCGCATTCGCGCGCTGCCCGATCTGCTGCCGCCGCTCGCGATCTTCCTCGCCGTCATCGGCTCGATCTACGCCGGTTGGGCCACCGCTACCGAATCCGCTGCGCTCGGGGTGATCGCCGCGCTCGCCGTGGCCGCCTTGCGCCGCAAGCTGACGCTGCGCATGCTGGGGCACGCCTTCGAGGGCACCATGCGCACCAGCGCAATGATCATGGCGATCCTGATCGCGGCCTACTTTCTCAACTTCGTCATCACCTCGATCGGTCTCACGGCGCAGGTGAACCGCCACGTCACCCGGCTCGGCCTGACGCCCGCGCAGCTGTTCGTGGCGGTGGTCGTCTTCTACCTGATTCTCGGCATGTTCATGGAGACGCTGTCGATGATGGTGGCCACGGTGCCGATCATCGCGCCGATCATGATCAAGGCGGGCTTCGACCCGATATGGCTCGGCGTGCTGATCGTGATCCTGCTGGAGACGGCGATGATCACGCCGCCGGTCGGCATCAACCTGTACGTGGTGCAGGGGCTGCGCGAGCGCGGCCGCATCGACGACGTGATCATCGGCGCGGCGCCGTTCGTGCTCACCATGCTGCTGATGATCGCCGCGCTGTGGTTCTGGCCGGCGCTCGCGATGTGGATCCCGGGGCTGGTATCGGGCTGACGAGCGCGCCGGCCGGCCGCGCGGATCTCTAGGCGCCGAGCTCGATGACGATATTGCCGCCCGCGTCGAGGCTGGCGCACGCGCCGGGCGGGATCACGCAGGTCGCGTCGTACTCCTCGATGATCAGCGGGCCGGCGCGCGGCCCCGACAGGTCAGAGCGCCGCAGGATCGGCGATTTCACCCAGCCGAGCTCGGCTCCGAAGTAAGCCGCGCGCGGCGCCGTCGCCGCAGGCTCGGCGCGGCTCGGGCGCACGCGCTGCGGCACGTCGGCGTCCTCGCGCACGCCCTGACCGACCACCTGGATCGACACCAGCTCGACCGGCTCGTCGGCGCTCGCACGATGGCCGTAGGTTTTTTCGTGCTCCTGGCCGAAGGCCTCCTCCAGGTGCGCGGCCATGGCCGCATCCAGCGGGCCGTCGGGCGCCGGCACGGTCAGATCGAAGCTCTGGCCGTGATAGTGCAGGGCGGCCGAGCGGCGCAGCCGCGCCTTGGCGCCGCTGAAGCCTCCGGCGGCGAGCTGCGCCAGGGCCTGCTCGGCGAGCGCGTGCCAGGCGCGCTGCACCTCGTCGAGGTCGGCGCCGCGCAGCAACCGCCGCAGGGTGCGCGAGTAATGGTGCTCGACCTCAGCGTAGAGCAGGCCGAAGGACGAGAACAGGCCCGCCGAGGGTGGCACCACGACGCGCTTCATGCCCAGCGCCGCCGCCATGCCGCAGGCGAACAGCGGCCCGTTGCCGCCGAACGCGAACAGGGCGAACTCGCGCGGGTCGCGGCCACGCTCGGTGGAGACCGCCTTGATGGCGCGAATCATGTTGGAGGCGGCGATCTGGTGCGCGCCGTAGGCCGCCTGCTCGATGCTCATGCCCAGCGCGTCGGCGATCTCGCCCTGGAACACGCGCCGCGCCCGGTCCGCGTTCAGCTTGAGCGCTCCGCCCACCAGGTGCGCCGGATTGATGTAGCCAAGCAGCACGTTGGCGTCGGTCACGGTGGGCACCGTGCCGCCCTTGTCGTAGCACACCGGGCCGGGCAGGGCGCCGGCGCTCTCCGGGCCGATCTGCAGCGCGCCGCCGCGGTCGATCCAGACGTGCGAGCCGCCGCCGGCGCCGACTTCGGCCAGATCGATGGCCGGCACCTTGAGCGTATAGCCGGCCCCGGTAAGCAGGCGCGAGCCGATCATGATGCCCGCGCCTACCGAATATTCGGCGGTGCGCAGCACCTCGCCATCCTCGACCATCGAGGTCTTGGCCGTGGTGCCGCCCATGTCGAAAGTAATCAGGTTGCGCACGCGGCCGGCGCGCGCCAGTGCCTGCGCGCCGACCACGCCGCCGGCGGGGCCCGATTCGATGATGTTCATCGGCCGCTCGGCGGCAGCCGCATCGGTGGTCAGCCCGCCGTTGGATTGCATCAGCAGCAGGCTGGCCTGGATGCCCGCCTCGTCGAGACCCTTGCGCAGCGCGCGCAGGTAGCGCGCCACGATCGGGATGACGTAGGCGTTGACCACGGTGGTCGAGGTGCGCTCGTATTCCTTGATCTCGGGCAGCACCTCGCAGGAGATGCTGGTCGGCAGGCCGGGCGCCTTGCGCCGGATGATCTCGGCGATCCGCTGCTCGTGCACGGGGTTGGTGAAGGAGTGCAGCAGGCACACCGCGATCGCCTCGACTTTCTCGACGAGCAGTGCGTCGACCACCCTTTCGGCCTCGCCGGCATCGAGCGCGCGCTCGATTTTGCCGCGCGCGTCGATCCGCTCGTCGACCACCTTTCGCAGGTAGCGCTCCACCAGCGGCGCCGGCTTGGTCCAGCCGATGTCGTAGAGTCGCGGCATGCGCAGCGTGCGAATCTCGAGCACGTCGCGAAAGCCGCGCGTGGTGATCAGCCCGACGCGCGCGCCCTTGTGCTCGAGGATCGCGTTCGAGGCGACGGTGGTGCCGTGACGGATCTCCTCGATCAGGTTGCCCTGCAGGCCGGCCTCTGCGAACACCTCTGCGAGCCCGTCGACGATGGCGCGCGCGTAGTTCTCCACGCTCGAGGAGATCTTCTTGGTATGGAGGGTGCCGTCCGAGCCGAGCAGCACGATGTCGGTAAAAGTGCCGCCGATGTCGACGCCGGCGCGGTAGGTGATGGTTGCGCTCATGCCCTTGGATCATGGCGCTGCACCGCGGGCACCTCGCGCCAGCCCCTCGCGGCGCGAATGCGGGCGCGTTCGAGCTCGGACGCCACAGCGTCGATCGCCCAGCGCTTGGTGTCGACGACCACGCCGTAATCGGCGCGCGCCTTGGCCGCGGACAGCAGCTCGTTGCGCACGTCGCGCAACACCGCGCCCGGGTCACGCTCGAGCGGATCGCCCCAACCGCCGGCGCCTGCCAGTACGTGGCGCAGCACGTCGCCTTTCCTGACGGTCATGGTGAATTTGCCCGGCAGCACGCGGTTCTCGGCGTCGGGGTTGAAGTAGTTTTCGGAAGGCGCGCCCGGGCTGCCGCCGTACAGGCCGAAGGGCCGGTGATCGCGACGGTCGGAGCGCACCTGCAGGATGCCTTCGGTTTCGAGGAAGCGGTAGTCGCGCCGGAACGGCACGCCGCCGCGGTACTTTCCGGCGCCGGCCTTGTCCGGCACGAACTCGTAGGCGAGCAGCTGGATCGGGTGCTCCAGCTCGGTGATTTCAATCGAGTGCGACGCCATGTTGGCGAACATGTGCGAATTGCCGTCCAGGCCGTCGGCCCAGGGGCGCGCGCCCCAGGCGCCGCAGGTGAAATCCACGTACACGAAGGGCTTGCGATCGGCATAGTAGCCGCCGATCGAGATGCCAGTGTTGCCGCCGTCGCCCGCGGCCTTGACCCGCTCCGGCAGCATCATGGCGAGCGCGCCGAACATGCAGTCGGTCATGCGAAAACCGGTCAGGCCGCGCGCCGCGCAAGCCGCGGGCAGCAGGCCGTTGCCGACCGTGCCTGGCGGGCAGATCACCTCGATGGCGCGAAACACGCCTTCGTTGTTCGGAATGCCCTGCGGCAGCACCGAGCGCACGCCGGTATAGGAAGCCGCCTTGGTATACGACAGGGTGTTGTTGATCGCGCCCTTCACCTGCGGTGCGGTGCCGGTCCAGTCGACCACCATGTGCCCGCCGCGCTTGCGCAAGGTGACGAACAGCCGGATCGGCTTGCCGTAGTCGATGCCGTCGTCGTCGATCCAGTCCTCGAAGCTCCATTCGCCGTCGGGCAGCGTCTCCAGCGCGGCACGCGTCAGGCGCTCGGCGTAGTCGACGGTCTCGTTCATATAGTAGCGCGTCTGCTGCGGTCCGTAGCGCGCCACCAGCTCGGCGAACTGCCGCTCGGCGATGTGGCACGCTGCGAGCTGCGCGCGCAGATCGCCGAACAACTGCACCGGCAGGCGTACGTTCTTCTCGATGATCGAGAGCAGCGTGTGGTTGGGCTTGCCCTTGTCGTAGAGCTTGAGCGGCGGGATGCGCAGCCCTTCGGCGTAGATCTCGGTCGAGTCGGAGGCGTTCGAGCCCGCCACCCGTCCGCCGACGTCGCCGTGATGGCACACGGTGCAGGCGAAGGCGATCCGTTCGCCCTCGTGGTACAGCGGCTTGAACACAAAGATGTCGGGCAGGTGCATGCCGCCGTCGAACGGGTCGTTCATGATGAACACGTCGCCCGGATGCATGTCGTCGCGGAAGTGCCGCATGATGGAGAGCATCGCTGTAGGCACCGATCCGAGGTGTCCGGGGAGCGTCAGGCCTTGTGCCACCAGCTTGCCATCGACATCGGCGAAGCCGGTCGAATAATCCATGTTGTCCTTGAGCACTCCCGAATAGGTGGTGCGGAAGATCGTCAGCGCCATTTCGTCGGCGATCGAGAAGATGGCGTTCTTGAACAGCTCGAAGACGATCGGATCGCAGATCTCAGGCGCACTCGCAGCAGAGCCATGCACGGAGTTGTCATTCATACGGGGGCGGAATCGTCGTAAGCTCTCGGGAGGGGCAATCTTAGCAATCGAGAGCGATTCCCGGGAGAAAGGTTCAACCATGGGGAACGGCGACATCTATACGGCGCTCGGCGTGCGGCGCCGGATCAACGCCGCGGGCACACTGACGCGCCTGGGAGGCAAGCCGATGGCACCCGAGGTGAGCGCGGCGATGGCCGCCGCCGCGCCCCACGCGGTCGACATGGCCGAGCTGCAGGCCGCCGCCAGCCGCAGCATCGCGCGCATCACCGGCGCCGAGGCCGGCATGGTGACCTGCGGCGCCGCCGCGGCGTTGACGCTGGCGGCGGCGGCCAGCATGACGCGCTGGGACATCG
>CAZAEG010000247.1:0-6690 GCA_964484035.1 uncultured Enterobacteriaceae bacterium
CGTCGCCGAGGTGGCGCAGTCCATCGGCGCCGGCCTGTCGCGCGCGGCGCTGGCCGGAAAAGTCGACGGCAAGCTCGTCGACACCAGTCATCGCATCGAGCGCGACGCAAGCCTCGCCATCGTCACCGGCCGCGACCCCGAGGGGCTCGACATACTGCGCCACTCGACGGCGCACCTGCTCGCGCAGGCGGTGAAGGAGCTGTTTCCCGAGGCGCAGGTCACCATCGGACCGGTGATCGAAAACGGCTTCTATTACGATTTCGCCTACAAGCGTCCGTTCACGCCCGAGGACCTCGCGGACATCGAGAAGCGCATGGCGGAGATCGCCAGCCGCGACCTGCCGGTCAAGCGGCGCGAGTTGCCGCGCAACGAGGCGGTGAAGCTGTTCCGGGACCTGGGGGAGGCGTACAAGGCGGAGATCATCGCCGCCATCCCGGAAAAGGAAACCATCTCGCTTTACGGGCAGGGGGATTGGCTCGACCTGTGCCGCGGGCCGCACGTGCCCTCGACGGGGAAGCTCAAGATATTCAAGCTGATGCGCGTCGCCGGGGCGTATTGGCGCGGCGACTCGAAGAACGAGATGCTCCAGCGCATCTACGGCACGGCCTGGGCGAAGAAGGAGGACCAGGACGCTTACCTGAAGATGCTCGAGGAGGCGGAGAAGCGCGACCACCGGCGCCTGGGTACGCAGCTCGATCTCTTTCACATGCAGGATGCGGCCCCGGGCCTCGCGTTCTGGCATCCCAAGGGCTGGGCGCTGTGGCAGCAGGTCGAGCAGTACATGCGGCGCGTGTATCGCGAGAACGGCTACCAGGAAGTGCGCGCGCCGCAGATCCTCGACAAGAGCATCTGGGAGAAGACCGGGCACTGGGAGAACTTCCGCGAGAACATGTTCACCACCTCGTCGGAGAACCGCGATTACGCGGTGAAGCCGATGAACTGCCCGGGGCACATCCTCATCTACAACAAGGGCGTGCGCAGCTACCGCGAGCTGCCCCTGCGCTACGGCGAGTTCGGCTCGTGCCACCGCAACGAGCCCTCGGGCGCGCTGCACGGCCTGATGCGCGTGCGCGGCTTCGTGCAGGACGACGGCCACATCTTCTGCACCGAGGAGCAGATCCTCGACGAGTGCGTGGCGTTCACGGCGCTGCTGCAGCGCGTTTACCGGGATTTCGGCTTCGAGCAGGTGATCTACAAGGTCGCCACGCGCCCTGCCAAGCGCATCGGCTCGGACGAGGCCTGGGATCGCGCGGAAAAGGCTCTCATGCAAGCCATGGAAATGTCGAAGCTGACGTTCCAGCTGTCGCCTGGCGAGGGCGCCTTCTATGGGCCGAAGATCGAGTATTCGCTCAAGGACGGCATCGGCCGGGTCTGGCAGTGCGGCACGATGCAGGTCGACTTCAGCATGCCGGGGCTGCTGGGCGCCGAGTACGTGGGCGAGGACAACACGCGCCACACGCCGGTGATGCTCCACCGCGCCATCGTCGGCTCGATGGAGCGCTTCCTGGGCATCCTGATCGAGCATTATGCGGGAGCGTTCCCGCTGTGGCTCGCACCCGAGCAGGTCGCCGTGCTGAACATTTCGGAGCACCAGGCGGACTACGCGGCGGCGGTCGCGGCGGCGCTCCGCAAGGCCGGATTCCGCGCCGTGGAAGATTTGCGAAACGAGAAAATTTCTTATAAGATTCGCGAACATAGCCTGCAAAAGCTCCCCTATCAGCTGGTGGTCGGGGACAAGGAGAAGCAGGCCGGAACGGTGGCCGTGCGCACGCGCGGCGGCGAAGACCTCGGGGCGATGGGCCTTGATGCCTTCATCGCACGCCTCCGCAACGAGGCGAAAGCGCAGTAGCACGGCCGTTTTTTTCAACGTGTAGAGGAGCTTTCACTCATCGCACTCGAGAGATCGCAACGCATCAACGGGGAAATCACGGCGCCGCAGGTGCGGCTGGTCGGCGAGAACGCAGAGCAGCTGGGCATCGTGCCGGTCGCCGAAGCGCTGCGTTTGGCGGAAGAGCGCAACGTGGATCTGGTGGAGATCGCGCCGACGGCGCAGCCGCCGGTCTGCAAGCTGATGGACTACGGCAAATTCCGCTACCGCGAGCAGAAGAAGGCCCACGAGGCCAAGCTCAAGCAGAAGCAGATCCAGGTGAAGGAGATCAAGTTCCGCCCCGGCACCGACGAGGGCGACTACAAGATCAAACTGGGCAAGCTCATCCAGTTCCTCGAAGACGGCGACAAGGCCAAGGTGACGTTGCGCTTTCGCGGGCGCGAGATGGCGCACCAGGAGTTCGGCGTGCGGTTGCTGGAGCGCGTGCGGGCGGACCTGCAGGAAGTGGGCATCGTGGAGCAGTTTCCGAAGCTCGAAGGCCGGCAGATGGTGATGGTGCTGGCGCCCAAGAAGAAGGGCGTGCCGCCCAAGGCCAGGCCCAAGGCGAAGAAGGAAGCAGCAGCAGTCAAGCCGGCCGCCTGAGCGCGCCGGCAATACAAGTGATGGCCGCGGCAACAAGCGCCCGCGCGGCGGGCCGCCCGGCGTCAGGCCATAAAAGGGAAACAGTCATGCCGAAAGTGAAGACCAAGAAGTCCGCGGCGAAGCGCTTCAAGATCCGCTCGTCGGGCAGCATCAAGCGCTCGCATGCCTACATGCGCCACATCCTCACGAAGAAATCCACCAAGAGGAAGCGCAAGCTGCGTGGCACCACCAACGTGCACGACAGCAACAAGCGCCAGGTGCGCGCCATGCTGCCGTACGCCTCGTAGGGAGGCGCCATGCCAAGGGTCAAGCGCGGAGTCACGGCGCGCGCGCGCCACAAGAAGGTCCTCAAGCAGGCGAAGGGGTTCCGCGGCCGCCGCGGCAACGTTTACCGCGTCGCCAAGCAGGCGGTGATGAAGGCGGGGCAGTACGCCTACCGCGACCGCCGCAACCGCAAGCGCACGTTCCGCGCGCTGTGGATCGCGCGCATCAACGCCGCGGTGCGCGAGCTGGGCATGAACTATTCCGCGTTCATGGCCGGGCTGAAGCGCGCGAACATCGACATCGATCGCAAGGTGCTCGCCGATCTAGCGGTCGCGGACAAGCCCGCGTTCGCGAAGATCGCCGGCCAGGTGAAGGCCAGCCTCGCCCACTGACCCCGTTGCGGAAGGCGCGGGGATGCCAGACGTCAACGCCATTGTCGAGCGAGCGCTCGCGGAATTCCGCGCGGCCGCCGATTCCGCGTCGCTCGAAGACGCCAAGGCGCGCTATCTCGGCAAGAGCGGCGAGCTGACGGCACTGCTGCGCACGCTGGGCGCGCTCGCGCCCGAGCAGCGCAAGGGCGCCGGGGCACGCATCAACGCCGCCAAGGAGCGCATCGAGCAGGCGCTCGAGACGCGCCGCGGCGAGCTCTCGGGCGCGCGGCTGCAGGCACGACTCGCGGAAGGCGCGCTCGATGTGACGCTCCCCGGCCGCGGCCGCGGGCGCGGCGGCATCCACCCGATCATCCGCACCTGGCAGCGCGTCGAGGCGATCTTCGGCTCCATCGGCTTCGATGTCGCCGACGGCCCCGAGATCGAGACCGACTGGTACAACTTCACCGCGCTGAACAATCCCGAGAACCACCCGGCGCGCTCCATGCAGGACACGTTCTACGTCGACCAGAAGGACGCGCAGGGGCTGCCGCTGCTCTTGCGCACCCACACCAGCCCGATGCAGGTGCGCTACGCGCGCATGCACCCACCGCCGATCAAGGTGATCGCGCTGGGCCGCACCTACCGCGTCGACTCCGACGCGACGCAGTCGCCCATGTTCCATCAGGTCGAGGGGCTGTGGATCGACGAGGGCATCAGCTTCGCCGACCTGAAGGGCGTGTACACGGACTTCCTGCGCCGCTTCTTCGAGTCCGACGCGCTCGCGGTGCGCTTCCGGCCGTCGTACTTCCCCTTCACCGAGCCCTCGGCGGAGATCGACCTGCAGTTCGCGAGCGGGCCGCACAAGGGACGCTGGCTCGAGCTCTCGGGCGCGGGCCAGGTGCATCCGCAGGTGGTGCGCAATTTCGGGCTCGACGCCGAGCGCTACATCGGTTTCGCGTTTGGCTCGGGCCTCGAGCGCCTCACCATGCTGCGCTACGGCATCGACGACCTGCGCCTGTTCTTCGACGGCGACCTGCGCTTCCTGCGCCAGTTCGCATGAACGTCCCCGAGCGCTGGTTGCGCAGCTTCTGCGACCCGTCGATGAAGACGGAAAAGCTCGCGCAGCTGCTGACGATGTCCGGCCTGGAAGTCGAATCCTGCGCGCCCGTGGCGCCGCCCTTCAGCGGCGTCGTGGTCGGCGAGATCCTGCAGGTCGAGCGCCACCCGGGCGCCGAAAAGCTGACGGTGTGCACCGTGGCCGCGGGCAAGCAGAAGCTGCGGGTGGTGTGCGGGGCCCCCAACGCGCGCCCCGGGATGAAGGCGCCGCTGGCCACGGTGGGCGCGAAGCTCGGCGGCCTCGAGATCAGGGCGGCGCAGCTTCGCGGCGTGGAAAGCCAGGGCATGCTCTGCTCGGCGCGCGAGCTCGGCATCTCGGACGACCACTCCGGCCTGCTCGAGCTGGCGGCGGCGGCGAAACCGGGCCAGGACGTGCGCCAGGCGCTTGGTCTGGACGAGCGCGTGCTAACGTTCAAGCTGACGCCGAATCGCGCGGATTGCCTGTCGGTCCTTGGCATCGCGCGCGAGGTCGCGGCCCTGACGGGGGCGGCGCTCAAGGCGCCGCCGCCGAAGCCGGTCGCGGCGCGCAGCAAGGCCAAGCACCCCTTCGGCATCACGCATGCCGCGGGCTGCGGCCGCTTTGCAGGGCGCGTGATCCAAGGCGTGAACGCCGCGGCGCCGACCCCGGCGTGGATGCGCCAGCGCCTCGAGCGCGCGGGCCAGCGCTCGATATCGGCGCTGGTGGACGTCACCAATTACGTGATGCTCGAGCTGGGCCGGCCGCTGCACGTCTACGACCAGGACAAGCTGCGCGGCCCGATCGACGTACGCTGGGGCCGCAAGGGCGAACGCGTGCTGCTGCTGAACGGCCAGGAGGTCGAAGTCGACGCCGACGTGCTGTGCATCACGGACGACTCGGGCCCGATCGGCCTCGGCGGCATCATGGGCGGCGAGTCGACGAAGGCCGAGACCACGACGCGCAACCTGTTCCTCGAGTCGGCATTCTTCTTTCCTGCGGCCGTCGCCGGACGCGTGCGCCGCTACAACTTCGCGAGCGACGCCGCGCACCGCTTCGAGCGCGGCGTGGACTTCGACAACAACGTCGCCGGCATCGAGCGCGCCACGCAGCTGATCCTCGAGATCTGCGGCGGCGAGCCGGGCCCGACGGTGGACCTGGTGAAGCGCCTGCCCAAGCGCAAGCCCGTGCGCCTGCGCGTCGCGCGCGCGCAGAAGGTGATCGGCATGCCGATCACGGAAAAGGAGATGGCGCGGGCGTTCGCGCGCCTGAGGCTGCCCTGCCGGCGCCAGCGCGGCGCCTTGACGGTCACGCCGCCCTCGTACCGATTCGACCTGGAAATCGAGGAGGACCTGATCGAGGAGGTGGCGCGCGTGCATGGCTTCGAGCGCATTCCGGCGCAGCCGCCGCTCGCCGCCGCGCGCATGACGGCGCCGCCGGAGACGCACCGCCCCGTCCACGCCTTGCGCGAGCGCCTGGCGGGGCGCGATTACCAGGAAGTGATCACCTTCAGCTTCGTCGAGCCGCAGTGGGAAGCGGATCTGGCGGGCGAGCCGAACCCGATCCGGCTGCTCAACCCCATTGCCAGCCCGCTGTCCGTGATGCGCAGCACGCTCCTCGGCGGGCTGCTTGCCAACGTGCGCTACAACGCGGCGCGCAAGCTCACGCGCATCCGGGTGTTCGAGCTCGGGCGCGTGTTCCGGCGCGACGCGAGCGTCGCGGACGGGCCCCTCGAGGTCGCGGGGGTGCGCCAGCCCCTGCGTATGGCCGCCGCCGCTTGCGGGCCGGCGCTGGAGGAGCAGTGGGGCAGCCCGCCGCGGCGGGTCGACCTTTTCGACCTGAAGTCCGACCTCGAGGCCCTCGTCGCGCCGCGCGCGCTGCGGTTCGAAGCAGCAGCTCACCCGGCTTTTCATCCCGCACGCGCGGCCCGCGTCCTGCTCGACGGCCGAGAGCTTGGCTGGATCGGCGAAGTGCATCCCCAGTGGCTACAGAAATACGATATTTCTCAGGGAGTTGTGTGCTTCGAGGTCGACGTCAGCGCACTGCTTGAGTCACCTCTCCCACAGCCTTCGGTACCGTCCAGGTTCCCGCCAGTGACGCGCGACATCGCCCTGTTAGTGAACGCTGACATCACCGTACAGGCGCTTTTGGACGCGATTGCCGGGGAAACCCCGACCATCGTCCAGGAGGTGCGCCTGTTCGATCTGTACGAGGGCTCAAACCTTCCTCCAGGGAAAAAAAGCCTTGCTTTCCGGGTAGTTATGCAAGATACTGAACGGACCCTCACGGATGCGGAGGTCGACGCCGCGCGCCAAGCGCTCGTCGCGGTGTGGGGCCGTCGTTTCGGTGCGACACCCCGCACATAATTAAAGAAATCAGGGAGTTGTGATGACTTTGACCAAGGCCGAACTGGCCGACCTGCTGTTCGAGAAGGTCGGACTGAACAAGCGCGAGGCCAAGGACATGGTGGAAGCGTTCTTCGAGGAGATCCGCGGGGCCCTCGAGCGCGGCGA
>CAZAEG010000248.1:0-9134 GCA_964484035.1 uncultured Enterobacteriaceae bacterium
TTCAAGCTCGAGACGCCGCAGGGCGTCGAGGATGTACCGATGCTGAACGCGCTGAACGAAGTGATGCGCGCGAGCTACCTCAAGGACTGCGAAATCGGCCTGAAGCGCTGGAACCGCGCCATCGAGCGCGCGGGCTATTCCTTCCGGCTCGCTCTGCCCTCGCCACACTTCCGCCGCTCGATCGGCGCCTGGGTCGACGCGCCGGCGACTCCGGACGGCAAGATGATCTCGCGCGAGGAGTACGACCGGCGCCTCGCCGATTGGATCCCTTCGGAGCAGGACCGGGCGTTCGTGCGCTCACTCATGCAGCGCGTGGTCGAGCCCGGCAAGATGGCCGGCTGGGTGGCGCCGCCCGAGCGCGGCATCAACAACCTGCCGGTGGAGTACGAGTACGTGAAGCTCTCCTCCTAATGCTTCCGGGCGCCGATGATGATCACGGCGCCCACGACAATGAAGGCGCCGACGAGCTGGCGCGGCGCGACCCCCTGCCCGAGAATCGCCCAGCCGAGGAACAGCGCCGCGATCGGCTCGAAATTGAGCGCCGCGGTGTTGCTGGGCGACGCCAGCCGCGGCACGACGGTGAAAATCGCAGTGATGGCGGTGCCGTAGAGCACCGTCAGCAGCGCCAGGCCGAGCCACCCGGTCGCATCCGCGGGCAGCGCGAGGGTTCCCGCCACCGCGCCGCCCAGGCCGATGACGACCGCCGTGGTGCCCATGGTGAGGAGCGTGCGCAGCCGCCCGTCCACGTCCTGCAGCAAGCGCGTGGTGAGAAAGAGCGCCGAGGCGAACGAAGTGGCCGCGCCCAGCGCCCAGCCCACCCCGACGCCGATTTCCGCCCAGCGCCCGGCCATCGTCTCCAGCGTGCCGAGGATGTCGAGCGCCAGCACCAGGCCGAACAGCGCGAGCGGCATGGCGACGAGCGCGCGCCGTCCCGGATTCTCTCCGCCCGCCGCCCAGGTGAGGAGCACCAGCAGCATGGGAAAGGTGTTGAACGCGAGCAGCGCCAGCGCCACCGGTATGGCGGCCACCGCCGAATACAGGCAGAAGCTCTGCACCGCGACCAGCACGCCGATGCCCAGGCCCCTGGCCAGCGTGGCGCGCGGCAGCACCAGGGAGATGCCCTGCGCCTGCAGCAACGCGACCATGACGATCGCCGTGGCGCCGGAGCGCACCGCGACCGCCGCCGCGACGCTCGCGCCATGGTCGAAGGCGAGCCGCGCGGCGATATGGTTGCCGGCGAATATCGTGGCGAGCAGCATGAGCAGCGGTATGCCCAGGCGCGGAGATAGAATCGCGCTCATGGGCCCGGAGCTTAAGGCATGAGCAACCTCGCGCGCTTGCGCAGTTTCGTCCACGACATGACGCGCCTGGCCGATCGCCACGGCGAAGACGAGCAGCGCATGCTGGACGAAGGCGAGAAGCTGCTGCGCGGCCTGATCGCGCAGGACGACTGGCTGCCCGGGGAGTTCGCCCACCCCTCGGTCGACGGCTACCGGCAGTACCTCCTGCACTGCGATCCGATGGAGCGCTTTTGCGTGGTGAGCTTCGTCTGGATGCCCGGCCAGAGGACGCCGATTCATGACCACACGGTATGGGGGCTGGTGGGCGTGATGCGCGGCGAGGAGCAGTGCGAGGCGTACTCGACGGACATCAAGCCCACGGGCCGCCATCCGGTGCGTCGCGGCCAGGTGGACCGCGTCTCGCCGCGCATCGGCGATGTCCACGTCGTCGCCAACGACGGCAGCGAAGTGGCGGTAAGCATCCACGTGTATGGCGCCAACATCGGCGCCGTGCGCCGCCACACCTACGACCCCGCGAGCGGCGCGCGGCGCGATTTCGTCTCCGGCTACGCCAACGCCAGCATTCCGAACCTGTGGGACCGTTCCAGGGAGGCGTAGCGGCCGCGCTGCTCGCCGCGGCGTGCGCAGCGCAGGCCTGCGAGGTGCCCGGCGACGGCACGTCGCTGCGGCGCGCGCTGCTCAAGGTGAAGTACCTGCCCGAGACCGAGGCCTGGGAGCTCGAAGCGCGCAAGAGCGCGCCGGTGCAGTTCGTGCTTTCGCTCGATGCGCCGCTGGACCGCGACGGGCGCTGCTACTGGCCGATCGAGGCGCGCAGCGACGGCAAGCTGTGGAACACCTTCTACGCCACCCCGCGCGGCGACGACGTGCTGGTCGCGGGGCCCGGCGGCGGCCTGCTGACGCTGGACGCCTGGCGGGAAGTCATTCGATGACGCCGAGGCGGCCGTTGTGGCTGCCCATGTACCAGAAGCGCCCTTGCGCGTCGACGATCGCCTTGCGGATGCCGACGCCCTTCGAGGGCAGCCGGAACACGCGGAATCTCTCCGTGCGCGGATCGAGCATCGCCACGGTGTCGGTATCGATCTCGTTCGCCCATACGCGGCCCGCGCCGTCCACCGTCACGGCGTAGGGCCCGCCGCCGTTGCCTGCGGGCATCGGATACTCCTTCGCCACCTTCATCGCGACCGGGTCGATCTTGGCCAGCCTGCCGTTGCCGTAGTAGGTGACCCACAGCATGCCGTCGGGCGCCGCCGCCACGCGCCGCGGCCGCGAGCCGGGACCCGTGGACAGCTCGGCGGTCTTTCCGGTCTTCGGATCGAACACGCCCATCGCGTTCGTGCCCATGCGGCACACCCATATGCGCCCCGCCTTGTCGATCGCGAGCCCATAGGGGCCTCCCGGCATCGGCACCTCGGTGATGCGGCCGCTCGCGCGCTCCAGCTTGCCGAGGTAGCCCCCGCCCTGACCGGTGAACCAGATGTCGCCCGCGGCGTCGATTACCGCGGTGTGCGGCCCGCCTCCGCCCGAGGGCGTGCGGTGCTCGATCACCTTGCCGCTGGCCGGGTCGAGCTCGCCGATCGTGCCGTTGCCGTTGCCCGTGTAGAACACCTTCCCGTCCGGCGCCACCACCAGTCCGTGCGGCCGCGCGCCTTCGGGCAGCGTCCACTCCTTGAACGTCGCCGAGCGCGGGTCGAAGCGCGCGATGCGGTTGCCGTGCATCACCGCGATGTAGATGTTGCCGTCGGGCCCGGGCGCCGGATCGCGCGCGAACCGCGGCGTCGGCACCGGCCATTCGGCGATCGTGCCGGTGATGTCGCGCCCGCCGGGCGCCACGCCGTAATTGGAGCCGCCGGCGAGCGCGGCCGCGGGAACCAGCAGAGCACAGGCGATCCAGGGCTTCATGGCTTGAACCTCTCGTCGACGTCTACGCGCAGGCCGTTCGCCAGCCGGTTGGTCTGATTGGCGAGGCCAACCACGGCCATGAGCTCCATGAGCATCGCATCGGTCATGCCCTGTTTGCGTGCCGATGCGGTATGCGAATAGGTGCAGTATTCGCAGCCGTTGGTGGCGCTCACCGCGATGTACACCATCTCCTTCACCAGCGGGTCGAGCGCGCCCGGCGCCATCACCTGCTTGACGTGCTCCCAAGTACGGCGCAACTGCACCGGATCGTTTGCCAGGCCTTTCCAGAAGTTGCCGACCCAGTCCACGCCGCGCGTCTTCATGATGTCGTCATATACTGCGCGGACCTCGGCGGGAGCGCCTGCGTACTCGACCAATGTGACCAGAGACACGTTGTCCTCCTTCGGGTTCCCGGTATATTAGTCCCATGCAGCTCAAGGGCTCCTGCCACTGCGGCGCCGTGCGCTTCTCGCTCGACTCGGAGACGCCCTATCCCTACCTGCACTGCTACTGCTCGATCTGCCGCAAGACCGCGGGCGGGGGCGGCTACGCCATCAACATCATGGGCAAGGCCGATACCTTCAGGAAGCGCGGCAGGACCCGCGTCTACCGCGCCACACGCGGCGGCGGCGAGCGCCATTTCTGCCCCAGGTGCGGCAGCGCGCTGTGGGTGTGGGACAAGCACTGGCCGCAGTGGATCTACCCTTTCGCCTCGGCGATCGACTCGCCGTTGCCCCGGCCGACGGAGCGCCAGCACATCCTGCTGAACTCGAAAGCGAACTGGGTCCCGGTGCCCAGGGGCAGCGGCGAGCAGCGCTTCCGCGAATACCCGCGCGAGGCGATCATCGACTGGCACCGCAAGCGCGGCCTCATGCGCTAGCCCATGCCCGCCTGGATCTCCGCGCTGAGCCCGGAAACGATCCTCGTCGTGATCGCCGCCACGGGCGGCGTCGTCGCGCTCCTGCTTGTCGTCGCTGCGGTGCGCCGCATGCGCGCCTGGGAGTTCCGCCGCGGCTCGGTGTACCTGCTGGGCGCCGCGGTGGTGGCCGCGCTCGGCGTGGGCGGCGCCATGCTGGCCGCGAGCCTGCACACCTATGCGCGGCTCACGCACGAGCAGGAGGCGGCGCGCGCCGTGCTGCGGGCGCTCGGCCCGCAGCGCTACGAGCTCCTCCTGGTGCGCCCGGGCGAGCCGGCGCAGCGCTTCGAGCTGCGCGGCGACGAATGGCAGATCGATGCGCGCGTGCTGAAGTGGCGCGGGATGGGCGCCCTCCTCGGCTTCGACACGGTGTACCGCTTCGAGCGCCTGCAGGGGCGCTACGCAAACAACGACCAGGAGCGCAAGGCGCCGCGCACGGTGCACGCGCTCGCCGCCGAAGGCGCAGTCGACTTCTGGCTGTTGCTGAAGAAGTACCACCGCTACATGCCGGTCGCGGACGCGCTCTACGGCAGCGCCGCCTACGTGCCGATGGCCGACGGCGCGCAGTACGTGGTGAGCGTGTCCGCGACGGGACTGCTCATCCGTCCGCTCAACGACCCGGCCAAGCAGGCGGTCGGCGGCTGGAAATGAGGCGGCTGGTCGCGGCGCTGGCGCTCGCCCTGCTCGCGGGGTGCGCCGGCAGCGGGGCCTGGTTCCGCGACGCCGGCCCGCCGCCGCCGCGCGCGCCCCGGGCGCTCGCCGACTGGCCGTGGCGGGAGATCTGGACCGGCGTCGTGTTCCAGGGGCGCAAGATCGGCTTCGCGCGTCTCGCCCTGCGGCCCGCGGCCGCCCCTGGCACCTGGGAGATCGAAACCGAGTCCGCGCTGCGGTTGCGGTTCCTCGGCGTCGACAAGAAAGTCAGCCTGCGCGCGCTCGACCGGGTGCGCGACGACCTGACGCTGGAGAGCTTTCGCTATGAGTACCACCTGGACGGCAGCCGCCTCGCCGTCACGGGCGAGCGCACGGGCGACGCGCTCACCGTGCGCACCGAGAGCGACGGCACGCGCACCGAGCGGCGCCTGCGGCTCGGCGGATCGGCGGTGCCGGCGAGCGCGCTCGCCCTGCTGCCCGCGCTGCGCGGGCTGAACGTCGGCGAGCGCGCCCGCGTCGCGGTGTTGGTCGGCGAATCGCAATCGCTGGAGCAGGCCGAGCTGCGCGCGCTGGCGTACGAGCGCAGCCCCCTGTTCGAAGGTGCGGCGCTGCGCATCGCCACCACCCTCCTCGGCCTGGAGACCGAAACCTGGTACGACGCCGAGGCGCGGCCACTGCTCGAGACCGCGCTGCACGGCGCGATGATTTCGGCGCTGGAGGCGCCGTCCCGGGCGCAGGCCTATCTGGTCGAGGCCAGCCTGAGCAAGGACGAGACGCTGCTCGATTTCAGCCTGCTGCGCTCGGCGCCGGTGGACAAGCCGCGCCGCGTCGCCGCCTTGACGCTGGTCCTCGAAGGCGTACCGGTGGCGCTCGAGGCGCCGTCCGCGGGCGGACAACGCTGCGCCCGCGAGGGCACGCGCCTCGAATGCCGCGTCGATCGGCGCGCGCCGGCCGCGGCCGGCCATGCGCGGCAGGCCGCGCCCTACCTCCTGCCGAGCCTGGCGGCGCCGAGCAACGAGCGCCGCTTCGTCGAGCTGGCGCAGTCCATCGCGCACCGCGCCGGCGGCGCGCCGGCGAGAGTCGAGCGGCTGCTCGCGTGGATCGACGCCAACATCGCCAAGTCGGCGGTGGACGCGTTCTCGGCCGCCGATGTGCTGCGCGAGCGGCGCGCGGAGTGTCAGGGCCACGCTTACCTGTTCGCGGCGCTGGCGCGCGCCCTCGGCCTGCCGACGCGCGTGGTGAACGGCCTCGTGTACTCCGAGGAGCACGGCGGCTTCCTGTACCACACGTGGAACGAGGTCTGGCTCGAGGGCGCCGGCTGGCGCCCGGTCGACGCCACCTTCGGGCAGCCGCTCGCCGACGCCACGCACGTCGCTCTCGCCGTGGGCGAGAGTCCCGCCGAGATCGCGCCGCTCGCCGCGATGGTGGGCCGCGCGCGCATCGCCGCGATCGGCGGCATCGCGCACTGGTAGAATGCGCCGCCGCGCATGAAGTTCCTTTTCGATCTGTTCCCGGTCATCCTGTTCGTCGGCACGTACATGTGGACCGACAGCATCTACGTCGCCACCGCCGTGATCATTCCCGCATCGATCGCGCAGGTCGCCTACGTGTGGATCCGCCACCGCAGGATCGAACGCATGCTGCTGGTCTCCATGGTGCTGGTGCTGATCCTCGGCGGCTTGACCCTGTTCCTGCAGGACGAGCGCTTCATCAAGTGGAAGCCGACGGCGCTGTACTGGCTGTTCGCCGCGGTGCTCGCGCTGGCGCCTGTCGTCGCCCGGAGGAACATCGTCCGCCTGATGATGGAAAAAGGCTTCACCGCGCCGGATCGCGTCTGGAACGCCCTCAACGTCGCCTGGATCCTGTTTTTCGTGTTCATGGGATTGCTGAACCTGTACATCGCGCAGAACTTCAGCCTCGCGTTCTGGGTGCAGTTCAAGCTGTGGGGCCTGACCGGACTGGTGTTCGCGTTCATCGCGGCGCAGGTCGTCGTGCTCTACAGGTACGTGGACCAGCCCGAGGCCAAGAAGTGAGCACCGAGGACAGCATCCGTGCGCGCCTGGCCGTGCTGCAGCCCGAGTCGCTCGAGCTCGAGGACGAGAGCGAGCGCCACCGCGGCCACGCCGGCTACCGGCCCGGCGGCGGCACGCACTGGCGGCTCACCATCGTCGCGCGCGCCTTCGCGGGCCAATCCACGCTCGCGCGCCACCGCCTCGTCTACCAGGCGCTCGGCGAGCTCATGCAGCATCCGATCCACGCGCTCGCCATCCACGCGCGCGCCCCGGGGGAACCCGGCGCGGGCGCATAATGGCGGGTTGCCGCTCCATTCCTGCGAAAGGCCTTCGATGAAATACCGGATTCTCGCTCTCGCGGCCGTCGCCGGCCTCGCGCTCCCCGTGCTGGCGCAGCAGGACGCCGCCAAGCCCGCGGCCAAGCCGGCCGCCTCGGGACCCGTCGCCACGGTTAACGGCACCGCCATCCCGCGCGCGCGCCTCGAGTACCTCATGCGCCAGCAGCTGCAGCGCGGCGCCCCCGACAACGAGCAGACGCGCGCCATCGTGCGCGAGGACCTCATCAACCGCGAGCTGGTGTCGCAGGCGGCGGTGCGCGCCGGCACGGCGAAGAAGCGCGAGGTGCAGACGCAGCTCGAGGTGACGCGGCAGGAAGTGCTGGTCGGCGCCTACCTGAGCGACTACCTGCGCGAGCACGCGGTGACCGACGCCGACGTGGGGAAGGAATACGACCGCGTGCGCGAACAGACCGGCGCCAGCGAGTACAAGGCGCGCCACATCCTGACGGAGACCGAGGACGAGGCGAAGCGGCTCATTGCCGAGCTGCACAAAGGCGGCAAGTTCGACGAGCTGGCGAAGAAGTCCTCCAAGGACGAAGGCACGCGCGAGCTGGGCGGCGACCTCGACTGGAAGGTGCCTTCGACGCTGGAGAAGCCGTTCGCCGATGCCATGGTGGCGCTGGAAAAGGGCAAGTTCACGGGCGCGCCGGTGCGCACGCGCTTCGGCTATCACGTCATCCAGCTCGACGACGTGCGCACGGTGGATTTCCCCCCGCTCGCGCAGGTGCGCCCCCAGATCCAGCAGCGCCTGGTGCGCCAGAAGGTCGAGGGCCTGGTGCGCGAACTGCGCGCGCAGGCGAAAGTCGAGTAAGGACCCGGGCGCGGGCGCGACCAACGGGGCAGGAGGCTACGACGCCATGATGCGAACCCTGCTATTGCTGTGCGCCGCGCTCCTGCCGGCGCTGGCGCAGGCCCAGGGCCTGGCCAAGGCGACCTTCGCCGCGGGCTGCTTCTGGTGCACCGAGGAGGCCTTCGACAAGGTGCCCGGCGTGGTGTCCACGGTGTCCGGCTACATGGGCGGGCACATCAAGGATCCCAGCTACGCGCTGGTATCGACGGGGCGCAGCGGGCATACCGAAGTGCTGCAGGTCACTTACGACCCGAAGAAGGTGAGCTACGAGAAGCTGCTCGACGCCTTCTGGGTCAACCACGACCCGACGTTCATCGACCGCCAGTTCTGCGACCACGGCTCGCAGTACCGGCCGAGCATCTTCTATCATGACGCCGAGCAGAAGCGCCTGGCGGAAGCATCCAAGGCGCAATGGGAGAAGGACAAGCCGTTCCGCGACCGGATTCTCACGCCGATCGAGCCTGCCGCCGAGTTCTGGCCGGCCGAGGAGTACCACCAGGACTACTACAAGAAGAACCCCGCGCGCTACAAGTTCTACGTCACCGGCTGCGGGCGCTATTCGCGCCTGGACCAGCTCTGGGGCAAGTACCGCGCCAAGTAGTCAGTCGTAGCGCCCGAGCCGGACCATGGTGGTGCCGGGCCTGAGCTGGGCCAGCGACGGCATTACCATGACGCAGTCGTCGTAGGGCGTGCGCCACTCCGTGGCGCCGTCCGCGGCGACGAGGGTGCCCGCCCGGGGCACGATCTCCAGCCCCATCCAGGGCCTGGCGAAACGGAAGCCCATCGTCTTGGCGACCACCGGCTCGGTGACGCGCACCAGGCGCTGGGTCGCGGGCGCTTGCAGGCGCAGCCGCGGGGCGGCCCAGGACTCGCCCACCGTGCCCGTCGCCACGAGGAAGCGCAGCGCCGTGTCCTGCGCGACCTCGGCGGCGCTCCTCTCCCAATGCTGGCCGCACTCGATCAGCACGGCAGTGCGCGGGCTTGCGGGATCGCCGAACCCGCCGCGCTCGATCATGCGCAACCCGGCCGGATGGCCGGTGTCGAGCAGCAGGTCCGCGGGCACGCCCAGGCGGCGCGCGAAAGCGGCGCTCTTCTCGCTCTTGCCGCACACCATGATCGGGCGGCAGGGCTCGTGCATGGAATGCAGGTCGAGCAGGTAGTCGGCGG
>CAZAEG010000249.1:0-6240 GCA_964484035.1 uncultured Enterobacteriaceae bacterium
GCGGTACGCGCCCATGAAGCTAAAATTATGGCATGGCCGGTCACAGCAAATGGGCGAACATCAAGCACCGCAAGGCCGCGGCCGATGCGAAGAAGGGCAAGGTGTTCACGCGCCTGATCAAGGAGATCACGGTCGCCGCGAGGCTGGGCGGGGCCGATCCCGCGACCAACCCGCGCCTGCGCCTCGCCATGGACAAGGCGCGCGAAGCCAACATGGCCAAGGACAGCGTGCAGAACGCCGTCAAGCGCGGGGCCGGCCAGCTCGAGGGCGCGTCGTACGAGGAAGCGCGCTACGAGGGCTACGGCCCCGGCGGCGCGGCCGTGATCGCGGCCTGCCTCACCGACAACCGCACTCGCACGGTGGCCGAAGTGCGCCACGCCTTCACCAAGAACGGCGGCAATCTGGGCTCGGACGGCTCGGTCGCGTTTCTCTTCAAGAATTGCGGGCAGTTCGTGTTCGCGCCCGGCGCGAGCGAGGAGGAAATCATGGACGCGGCGCTCGAGGCCGGCGCCGAGGACGTGGTGGCGAACGAAGACGGCTCGATCGAGGTGCTGTGCGCGCCGGGCGACTTCCACGCCGTGAAGGCGGCGCTGGACAAGGCCGGCCTCAGGCCGGAGCTCGCCGAGGTGACGTTGAAGCCGGCGACCGAAGCCGCGCTCGCGGGCAGCGACGCGCAGCGCATGCGCAGCCTGCTCGAGGCGCTCGAGTCGCTGGACGACGTGCAGGACGTGTACACCACCGCGGTGCTCGAGGACGCGTGAGGATCCTGGGCATCGATCCCGGATTGCAGGTCACGGGCTTCGGTGTCATCGACAAGGACGGCCAGCGCCTCGGCTACGTCGCGAGCGGCTGCGTGCGATCGGGGCGCGGCGAGCTGGCCGAGCGCCTGAAGACGCTGCTCGAGGGCCTCGCCGAGGTGATCGCGGCGCACCGGCCGCAGCAGGTGGTGGTGGAGAAGGTGTTCGTCAACGTCAACCCGCAATCGACGCTCGCCCTCGGTCAGGCGCGCGGCACCGCGATCTGCGCCGCGGTGCTCGCCGGGCTGCCGGTCGCCGAGTACACTGCGCTGCAGGTCAAGCAGGCGGTGGTCGGCAATGGCCAGGCGGGAAAGTCCCAGGTGCAGCACATGGTGAAGCGCCTGCTTGCGCTCGCGGGCGACCCGAGCCCCGATGCGGCCGACGCGCTCGCCTGCGCCATCTGCCACGCGCACGGCGCGCGGCTCGGCCGCCTGTCGATGCGCGGGCTGCGCATGAAGCGCGGGCGGCTCGCATGATCGGCAGGCTCACGGGCAAGCTCGTCGCCAAGCATCCGCCGCAGGTGATGGTCGACTGCAACGGCGTCGCCTACGAGATCGACGTGCCGATGAGCACCTTCTACAGCCTCCCGGCCACCGGCGAAGCCGTCACCCTCCACACCCACCTCGTGGTGCGCGAGGACGCGCAGGCGCTCTACGGCTTCTACACGCTCGAGGAGCGCGCGGCCTTCCGCCAGCTGATCCGCATCGCGGGCGTGGGGGCGCGCACCGCGCTCGCAGTGCTCTCGGGGCTTTCGGTGGGCGAGCTCGCGCAGGCCGTCGCCGTGCAGGAAGCCGCGCGCCTGACGCGGATTCCCGGCATCGGCAAGAAGACCGCCGAGCGGCTGCTGCTCGAGCTGCGTGGCAAGCTCGCGCAAGCGCAGCCCGCGGGCCCGGGTGCCGCGGACGTGCTCAACGCGCTGCTCGCGCTCGGCTACAACGAGAAGGAGGCGCTGCAGGCGACGCGCTGCCTGGCGCCGGGCCTCGGCGTCGCGGAGGGCATCCGCGCCGCGCTGAAGACGCTCGCGCGGCCCTGAAGGCTAGAAACGTACGACCGCGTTGATCGACCAGAGGTCGGAGCGCGCCCCGTTCTGGTCGTCGCCGACGCGGCCGAAATTGTTGTAGTCCAGGCGCAGGCCGACGCTGTCGGTGACGTCGTACTGCCCGCCGAAGCCCCAGAGGACCGTGGGCCGGTAGCGCGGAAGCGCCGAGCCGATCCAGGCGCCCGGAGTCGCGGGCGTGGCATCGGCGCTCGCCACCGAGAGTCCCAGCCGCCCCTGCAGGGAGAACGCGCCGCCAAGCGGCAGCACGCCGGTCCCCGTCAGGGTCCAGGCGCTCGCCTGGGTGCCGAACTTGCGGTGGGCGAGGAATCCCGGCTCGGTGCCGTCGTTGCCGCGCCCGAGATCGGAGTAGCCGAGCTCCACGCCCCAGTGGCGCGTGAATCGGTAGCCGCCGAAATGCCGGTAGCCGATGTCGGTGTCCTCGACGGCCGGCAGCACCGGGCGGATGCCGCCGCCGAGGTACCAGCCGCTGCCGGGCGCGGCGACCTGCGCGAGCGCCCCCGTGGCGCAGAGGGCGCAGAGCGCGGCGGCGGCGAGACAGCGGGCGGCCTGCATGCCGGAAATCCTATGCCTGCGCCGCACAAACGACAAGGGGTGAGGGGCCCGGGTCTGGCAAAATCGCGTCATGGCCATCGAAAGCGATCGCCTGATCACGGCGGCCCCCGCCTCCCCCCAGGAACAGCAGTTCGAACGGTCGCTGCGCCCGGTGCGGCTCGCCGAGTACGTCGGGCAGGCGAAAACGCGCGATCAGCTCGCCATCTTCATCGAGGCGGCGCGCGGCCGCAGCGAAGCGCTCGACCACGTGCTCCTCTTCGGCCCGCCCGGCCTGGGCAAGACGACGCTCGCGCACATCATCGCGCGCGAGATGGGCGTCAACCTGCGCCAGACCTCGGGCCCGGTGCTCGAGCGCCCGGGCGACCTCGCGGCGCTGCTCACCAACCTCGAGCCGCGCGACGTCCTGTTCATCGACGAGATCCACCGCCTGTCGCCGGTGGTCGAGGAGATCCTGGACCCGGCGCTCGAGGACTACCAGATCGACATCATGATCGGCGAGGGGCCGGCGGCGCGCTCGATCAAGCTCGACCTGCCGCCGTTCACGCTGGTCGGCGCGACCACGCGCGCCGGCATGCTCACGAACCCCCTGCGCGACCGCTTCGGCATCGTCGCGCGGCTGGAGTTCTACAGCGAGCCCGAGCTCGCCGCCATCGTGCGCCGCTCGGCGGGGCTGCTCGAGGTGGCGCTCGCCGAGGAGGGCGGCGCCGAGATCGCGCGCCGCGCGCGCGGCACGCCGCGCGTGGCGAACCGGCTGCTGCGCCGCGTGCGCGACTACGCGCAGGTGCGGGCCGAGGGCGCCGTCTCGAGAGCCGTGGCGGAGGCCGCGCTCGCCATGCTCGACGTGGACGTGCTCGGCCTGGACGTGATGGACCGCAAGCTGCTGCTCGCGGTGATCGAGAAGTTCGGCGGCGGGCCCGTGGGCGTGGAGAACCTCGCGCACGCCATCGGCGAGGACGCCGACACCATCGAGGACGTGCTCGAGCCCTACCTCATCCAGCAGGGCTACCTGCAGCGCACGCCGCGCGGGCGCGTCGCCACGCTCTCCGCCTACCGCCACTTCGGCCTCGCGGCGCCGTCGGGCCAGCACGACTTGCTCGCCTGAGTGTTCAGCTGGCCGGTGCGGGTGTACTACGAGGACACCGACTTCGGCGGCGTGGTCTACTATGCGAACTACCTGCGCTACTTCGAGCGCGCGCGCACCGAGTGGTTGCGCACGCTCGGCATCGACCACCAGCGCCTCGCGCGCGAAGACGGGCTGCAGTTCGTGGTGCGCCGGGCCGAGATTGATTTCCTGCGCGGCGCGAGGCTGGACGACGAGTTGAGCATCACCGTGGAATGCATCGAGAGAAAGCGTACCTACCTGTGGCTCGGCCAGCGCGCGCTGCGCGGCGCGGAACCGATGGCCGCGGCGCGGGTCCAAGCGGCGTGCGTGCGCCGCGACGACTTCCGACCTGCCCCCCTGCCCGCGGCGCTGGCCGCGCGGCTGGGCGCCTGAGGCCATGAACGTCACGACAGACCTCGACATCTGGACCCTGATCGTCGGCGCGAGCCTGGTGGTCAAGGCGGTGATGGCGCTGCTTGCCGTGGTGTCGTTCATGTCCTGGATGTACATCTTCAGCAAGTGGTTCGCGATCCGCCGCGCGCGCTCGCAGACCGAGCGCTTCGAGCGCGAGTTCTGGGGCGGCAACGACCTCAACCTGCTGTACCAGGGCGCGGTGAACAACCGCCACACCATCGGCAGCCTGGAGCGCATCTTCGAGTCGGGCTTCCGCGAGTTCGCGAAGCTGCGCAACCAGCGCACCGCGGGCGACCCGAGCGACATGGTGGACGGCGCGCGCCGCGCCATGCGCGCCACCTACCAGCGCGAGATGGACCACCTCGAGCGCCACTTGGCGTTTCTCGCCTCCACCGGCTCGGTGAGCCCGTACGTGGGCCTCTTTGGCACCGTGTGGGGCATCATGCACGCATTCCGGAGTCTCGCGAATGTGCAGCAGGCGACGCTCGCGCAGGTCGCGCCCGGCATCGCCGAGGCGCTGGTGGCCACGGCGCTCGGCCTGTTCGCCGCCATTCCGGCCGTGGTGGCCTACAACCGCTACTCGTACCAGATCGATCGCCTCTCGATCCGCTTCGAGAGCTTCATGGAAGAGTTCTCCAACATCCTGCACCGGCAAGCGGTGAAGTAGCCATGCCCGCGCTGCATCGCTCGCGCCGCCCGATGCACGAGATCAACATCGTGCCGTACGTCGACGTGATGCTGGTGCTGCTCGTGATCTTCATGGTGACCGCGCCGCTCATCACGCCCGGCGTGGTCGACCTGCCCTCGATGTCGAAGGCGGCCAACGCGCCCGCCGCGGTGATGGAGGTGGTGATCCGCGAGGACAAGAGCGTCGTGCTGCGCGTGCGCGACGCGCAGGGCGCGCTCGCCGAGGAGCGGCGCGTGGCGCGGGGCGAGCTGGCGCGCGCGATCAAGGATCGCCTGGCGAAGAACCCCGACCGGCCGGTGCTCATCGCCGCCGACAAGGACGTGCGCTACGAGGCGGTGCTCAACGTGATGGACGAACTGCAGCGGCAGCAGGTCAGGCGCATCGGCCTGCTGGTGCAGCCGGCCAAGTGACGGCGGCCCGCGCGGCGCCGGCCGGCTTCCAGTTCGAAGCCCCGCGCGAAAACTTCTTCACCCCCGCGGCGATGCTGTCGCTCGCGGTGCATGGCGCGCTGCTGGCCGCGCTCATGCTCGGCGTGCACTGGCAGAGCCGCGCGCCCGATGTGGTGTCGGTCGAGCTGTGGCGGCCGCCCCCCGAGCCGGTGGCGCAGCCCGCGCCGCCGCCCAAGGTCGAGGCCCCGCCCAAGCCCGCGCCGGCGCCGAAAGTCGTGCCGCCGGCGCCCGCGCCGAAGCCCGAGCCGCGCATCGAGAAACCCGACATCGCGCTCAAGGCGAAGCCCAAGCCGAAACCCAGGCCCGAGCCGCCGCCGAAACCGAAGCCCGAGCCGGTGGCGAAACCCAAGCCGGCGCCGCCGCCCGACGAGACGATGGCGCAGCGCGTGTTCGCCGAGGCGCTGCAGCGCGAACAGCAGACGTTCGCCGCCGAGCGCGAGCGCCAGGCACTCAAGGCGCAGCTCGAGCGCGAGTCGCAGGCGGCGCGCGATCGCGCGATGCAGACCTGGATCGACAGGATCCGCAACCAGATCCGCGGCAACATCGTGCTGCCGCCCGGCATCCAGGGCAACCCCGAGGCGCTGGTGCTGGTGACGCTGCTGCCGAACTACGAGGTACTGGACGCGAAGCTCGTCATCTCGAGCGGACACTCGGCCTACGACGACGCCGTGCTGCGCGCGATCATCAAGGCCTCGCCGTTGCCTAAGCCCGACACCGCCGGAATGTTCCAGCGCGCGCTCGAGTTGAAGTTCCGGCCCAAGGACTGAAATATAATGAGTCCGATGCGAAATCTGCTCGCGGCAATCCTCGTCGCCTTCGCCGCGTGCTCCGCCCACGCGCAGCTCTCGATCGAGATCACCGGCGCGGGCGCGCAGCGCATCCCGATCGCCGTCGCGCCGCTCGCCGGCGAGGCGGCGCTCCCCGACGCCTCGGGCGCGAGCATCAGCGCAATCGTGCGCGCGGATCTGGAACGCAGCGGCCTGTTCCGCAGCCTGGAAGTGCCGCGCCTGGTGCCGCAGCCGACCGAGGCCTCGAGAGTGAACTACGCGGAGTGGCGCTCGCGGCTCGCCGACGCGCTCGTGCTCGGCTCGGTGGCGGGGCGGCCCGACGGGCGCTTCGAGGTGCGCTTTCGCCTGTACGACGTGCTCAAGCAGTCGGCGCTCGGCGGCGTCGCCTAC
>CAZAEG010000250.1:0-3449 GCA_964484035.1 uncultured Enterobacteriaceae bacterium
CCGCGTGCCCCGGGCAGTCCACGTGCGCATAGTGCCGCGCCTGGGTCTCGTACTCCACGTGGCTGGTCGCGATCGTCAGGATCTTGGTCGCATCCCGCCGCCCCTGCGACGCGCTCGCCTTGGCCACCTCGTCGTAGCTGATGTACTTCGTCCCCCACCCCTTGTCCGCGCTCACCTTCGTCAGCGCCGCCGTCAACGTCGTCTTCCCGTGGTCCACGTGCCCGATCGTGCCCACGTTCACGTGCGGCTTCGTTCGCTCGAATTTGCTTTTTGCCATGACGGGTTCCTGGTTTTCGTTGTTACTTCTTGGCGTTGATCACCGCCTCGGCGACACTCTTCGGCGCCTCGGCGTAGTGTTTGAATTCCATGGTGTAGGTGGCGCGCCCCTGCGACAGCGAGCGCATGGTCGTCGAGTAGCCGAACATCTCGCCGAGCGGCACCTCGGCCTTGATGACCATGGTGCCGACGACCTCTTCCTGCCCTTGCAGAACACCCCGGCGCGCGGACAGGTCGCCGATCACGTTGCCCACGAACTCGACCGGAGTCTCCACCTCGACCGCCATGATCGGCTCGAGCAGCACCGGACTGGCGACGCGCATGCCGTCCTTGAAGGCGAAGATCGCGGCCATCTTGAATGCGTTCTCGTTCGAGTCCACCTCGTGCGAGGAGCCGTCGAACAGCGTCACCTTCACGTCCACCACCGGGTAGCCGGCGAGCACGCCGTCGCGCAGCGCCTCGTCCACACCCTTCTTGACCGCCGGGATGAACTCGCGCGGCACCCGGCCGCCCTTGACGGCGTCGACGAACTCATAGCCCACGCCCGCGGGTTGCGGCTCGAGCTTGAGCCAGACGTGGCCGTACTGACCGCGGCCGCCCGACTGCTTGATGAACTTGCCCTCGGACTCGAGGGACTTCTTGAACGTCTCGCGGTACGCGACCTGCGGCTTGCCTACCGACGCCTCGACGCCGAACTCGCGCTTCATGCGGTCGACGATGATCTCCAGGTGCAGCTCGCCCATGCCCGAGATGATGGTCTGTCCCGACTCCTCGTCGGTGCGCACGCGGAACGACGGATCCTCCTGCGCCAGGCGCCCGAGGGCCACGCCCATCTTCTCCTGGTCGACCTTGGTCTTCGGCTCGACCGCCTGCGAAATGACGGGGTCCGGGAACTCCATGCGCTCGAGCGTGATGACCTTGTTCACGTCGCAGATCGTCTCGCCCGTGATCACATCCCTCAGCCCGACCACCGCCGCGATGTCGCCGGCGCGCACTTCCTTGATTTCCTTGCGCTCGTTGGCGTGCATCTGCAGCAGTCGCCCGATGCGCTCCTTCCTGCCGCGCACCGACGTGTACACGGTGTCACCGGAACTCAGCACGCCGGAATACACGCGGATGAACGACAGCTGCCCGACGAACGGGTCGGTCATGATCTTGAACGCCAGCGCGGCGAACGGCTCGTCGTCGCCGGGCTTGCGCACGTCGGGCTCGCCCTTGTCGTTCTCGCCCTTCACCGGCGGGATGTCCACGGGCGACGGCAGGTAGTCGATGACCGCGTCCAGCATCGCCTGAACGCCCTTGTTCTTGAACGCCGAGCCGCACAGCATGGGCACGATCTCGTTGTTGATCGTGCGCAGGCGCAGCCCCCGCTTGACTTCCTCGAGCGAGAGCTCGCCCGACTCGAGGTACTTGTTCATCAGAACTTCATTGGCTTCGGCGGCCGCCTCGACCATCTTCTCGCGCCACTCCTTGGCTTGCGCGGCGAGCTCTGCCGGGATCTCCCGGCGCTCGAACTTCATGCCCTGCGTGGCGTCGTCCCAGTAGATCGCCTGCATCGTCACCAGGTCGACCACGCCGGCGAACTTGTCCTCGGCGCCGATCGGGATCTGGATCGGCACCGGGTTGCCCTTCAGGCGGTTGCGGATATGGTCATAGGACTTGAAGAAGTTGGCGCCCACGCGATCCATCTTGTTGATGAACGCGAGCCGCGGCACGCGGTACTTGTTCGCCTGGCGCCACACCGTCTCCGACTGCGGCTGCACGCCCGCCACCGCGTCGTACACCATGCAGGCGCCGTCCAGCACGCGCATCGAGCGCTCGACTTCGATCGTGAAGTCGACGTGTCCCGGCGTGTCGATGATGTTGATGTGGTGCTCGGGGTAGGACTGGTCCATGCCCTTCCAGAAGCACGTCGTGGCGGCGGAGGTGATGGTGATGCCGCGTTCCTGCTCCTGCTCCATCCAGTCCATCACCGCGGCGCCGTCGTGCACCTCGCCCATCTTGTGCGACACGCCCGTGTAGAACAGGATGCGCTCGGTGGTCGTCGTCTTGCCGGCGTCGATATGCGCCGAGATGCCGATGTTTCGGTACCTTTCGATGGGGGTCTTGCGCGCCACGATACTCACCAGAATCCCTCTAGAACCTGTAGTGGGCGAACGCCTTGTTGGCGTCCGCCATGCGATGGACTTCCTCGCGTTTCTTCATGGCGCCGCCGCGCCCTTCGGCAGCCTCCTGCAGCTCGCCGGCCAGGCGCACGGTCATGGATTTTTCGCCGCGCTTCTGCGCCGCCTCGCGGATCCAGCGCATCGCCAGCGCCACGCGCCGTACCGGGCGCACTTCCACCGGCACCTGGTAGTTGGCGCCGCCGACGCGCCGGCTCTTCACCTCGACCACGGGCTTCACGTTCTGCACTGCCTGCGTGAAGACCTCGACCGGATCCTTGCCCGACTTCGTCTTGATGACGTCGAAGGCGCGGTAGACGATGCCCTCGGCCACGGATTTCTTGCCGCGCGTCATCAGCACGTTGATGAACTTGGCGACCTCCGGATGGTTGAATTTCGGATCCGGCAGGATCTCGCGCTTGGGGACCTCTCTGCGACGCGGCATGGCGAGCTGTTCTCCGCTTTCTTCTCTAGGCCGTCTTCGGCGCCTTGGCGCCGTACTTGGAGCGGCTCTGCTTGCGGTCTTTCACGCCCTGCGTGTCGAGCGAGCCGCGCACGATGTGGTAGCGCACGCCCGGCAGGTCCTTCACGCGTCCGCCGCGAATCAGCACCACCGAGTGCTCCTGCAGGTTGTGGCCCTCGCCGCCGATATAGCCGATCACCTCGAAGCCGTTGGTCAGCCGCACCTTCGCGACCTTGCGCAGCGCGGAGTTCGGCTTCTTCGGCGTGGTGGTATAGACGCGCGTGCACACACCCCGCTTCTGCGGAGAGCCCGCGAGCGCCGGCACCTTCGACTTCGGGCGCCGAGCGGAGCGCAGACCACGCCTTAACTGATTGACGGTAGGCATTATTTTAGGTTCCCAGAAACAAACCGGGCGGCCACGTCCAGCGAACCCGTAGCCGCCCAGGCGCCAAAAAAGAGGCCGGATTATAAGGAGGAAACGGGGTCAGCGCAAGGAATCGGACGGCCTGGTAGTGGGTCAGTTTGACTGAAATCCCACTATGCGGGAC
>CAZAEG010000251.1:0-3971 GCA_964484035.1 uncultured Enterobacteriaceae bacterium
GAGCGGGCCTGCGGGCTGCACGGCCAGGATCTGCGCCGCAAAGTACGCGGCGAGGTCCGCGACCGTCGTCAGCGGCTCGCCGGCGCCGTCGAGGCCCGGCGGCTCGAGGCCGTAGAACGGCTGGTCGTCCCCCAGGCGCAGCGCGAGGGCGCGGTAGCCGAAGACGTCGCCGTAGTGGCCGGGGACCGCGAACACCGGCGTGCGCTTGCCGTGCGGCTGCAGTGGCACGACGGCCCGCGGCTGTTGGGCGATTGCCTCGGCCGAGCGCAGCAGCGCCAGGATTTCGCCCTTGCGCGCGAGCAACTGCTCGCGCAACCCCGCGGTGAGCACGCCGGTCGGCGCCTTGCACCGCAGCCGGTCGCCGTCGGCCCAGAGCTGGACCTTGCGGTCGTAAAGGTCGGCAAGGAAGGGCTGCAGGTTCACAGCTCGATTTCCTCCCGAGCGCCCGCTTCCTGCACCGGCGACGCCGACCGTGTCAGCAAGGACAGTCCGTCGATCACGCGGGCGAGCCCCGCGACCGTGGGCGACTCGAGCAGATTGCGCAGCGACAGGTTCACGCCGAACTTGTCCCGCACGCGCGCCACGGCCCGGATGGCGAGCAGGGAATGCCCGCCCAGGTCGAAGAAATCGTCGTCGACGCCGACCCGATCCAGATCGAGGAGCTCGGCCCAGAGCGCCGCAAGCTCTTTTTCGGTCTGCGTCTGCGCCTCGGCGGGCGCCGCCGTGACCGGCGCCGCCGCGACGGCGATAGCCGCGAGCGCCCGTCGATCGATCTTGCCGTTCGCCGTCAGCGGCATTTTCTCCACCTGGACGAAAGCCGACGGCACCATGTACTGCGGCAGGCGCGCCTTGAGGTGATGGCGCAGGACCGCCGGCGCGAGGATTTCCGGGTCCGGCGCGGGCACCAGGCGCCGGGGCGCATCGCCCGTCGGCTGCTGCTCGAGGCGTCCTTGCGGGGAAGGCCGTATCGCATAGACGTAGCAGAGTGCCGTGTTCCTCAGCAAGGGATCCTGCTCGACGAGAAACTCGTAGCCTTGCCGCTGCAGCAGGTCCGTAATCGGTTCCAGGTCCTCCCGGCGATCCACCTCCACCACCAGCTGCCTTATCCTGGGCCAGTCCCTGTCGTCGATGCCCAGCAGCACGTCCAGCTCGCTCTTTTCGACGTTCACCTTGAGCAGGTCGATGCGCTCGATGCCCTCGGTCGCCATGACGCCGGATAGCGTGCGCAGCTGCGCCGTTACGGTCACGGTCTCCAGCCGTGAATCGAGTAGCGCGCCGAGATCCGCCGCCTCGCGCTCGTCGAGCGACTGATCGGGCTGCTGCTGGTTCAGGATGTAGCTCTTCACCACCTCGCGCTCGACCGCGGCGTCGGCATGGAATCCGGAGAGCAGCGACAGGCCCTGGAAGCAGGTCAGCTCGGCCGTTCCGTTCTCGCGGGACAGTCCCTGCGGCAGGCACTTCACGGCTTCGCCCCAGGCCTCGGCATTGGCCGCCAGGCAGGCAAACGCCGCGGGGTTCGGCTCCAGGGCGAACGTGCGCAGGCCGTGCGCCAGCCGATTGGCGAACACCGTGAACAAGCCGATGTTGGCGCCCGCATCGACCACGCAGTCGCCCTCGCGAATCGCGATGCCGTGCCGCAGATAGGCCTGCAGGACGAAGACTTCGTTGTAGATGTACTCGGTCTCGTTCCGGTTCAGGTGCGCGACCGGCGCGCCGTCCGGCAGCAGGTGCACCTGTGCGCACGCCCACAGCGGCTGGCGCGCCCGCTTCGGCACCACGTAAGCCGTCAACCGGCCCGCGCCCGACGCTTCTTCATGCGCCAGCACCACGGCGTCGCGCACGCCGCCGTGCTCGCGCAGCGCGGCTTCGATCTCGCCGGGCTCGATGCGGTAGCCGTGCAGCTTGATCTGGTCGTCGATGCGCCCGAGGAACTCGAAGTTACCGTCCGCCGCGCAACGCGCCCGGTCGCCGGTGCGATACATGCGCGCGCCGGGTTCCGCGCTGAACGGATCCGCGATGAACTTCTCGGCGGTCAGCTCGGGACGGTTCAGGTATCCGCGCGCGACGCCGCCGCCGCCGACGCACAGCTCGCCGCGCTCGCCGGCGGCCACCGGCCGGCCGGCCACGTCGAGGACGTAGACACGGCAGTTCGGCAGCGCCGCGCCGAGCGGCAGCGTGCCCGAAGGCGTCGCCGGCAGTTGCGCGCCGACAAGGTAGGTCAGCACGCCCACGGTGGTCTCGGTCGGGCCGTAGTGATTCAGGATCTCGCAATCCGGCGCCAGCGCGCGCAGGTGCTCGACCCAGTCCAGCCGCGACGCCTCGCCCCCCAGCACGAGGCGCATTCTGGGCATGACGCCGCCCGGGTTGCGGCCCGCCTGCAATGCGGCGAGGTGCGAAGGGACGATCTTCAGGACATCGATCTTCTCCCGGCTGAAGTACTCGGCCAGCAGGGCGGGATCCTCCGCACGTTCCCGCGAGATGACGTGCAGACTGCCCCCCGTGGCGAGCGCGGGGAAGATCACCGTGTTGCCCAGGTCGGCGGCAATGGTCGATACCGTTGCGTGCTGCATGCCGGGTGCGAGGCGCAGCCGCAGCGCCACGCCCAGCACGTAGTTGACGATGCTGCGGTGCTCGACGCACACGCCTTTCGGGCGTCCCGTCGAGCCGCTCGTATAGATCACGTAGGCAAGATCTTCGGGCCGGCTGCGCTTCGCCGCGCGCGCCGGAGCAGGCGGCGCGTCCCAGTCGAAGGCGTCCAGGCAGATGGCTTGCGCGAAGCCGGCCGGCAGAACCGGCAGCAACGCGGACTGCGTGAGGACCCGTTGCACGCCCGCGTCCTCGAGCACGAACGCAACCCGCGCGCGCGGCAGGGCGGGGTCCAGCGGCAGGTAGGCGGCGCCGGCTTTCAGGATGCCCAGGATTCCCACCACCGTGTCCAGCGAGCGCTCGACCAGCAGCGCGACGGGCTCATCCGGCCGGGCGCCCAACGCGCGCAGGCGATGCGCCAGCAGGTCGCTGCGCCGGGCCAGATCGCGATAGGTCAGCCACCGCTCCTCGCAGACCAGGGCCACCGCGTTGGGCGTGAGTTGGGCCTGCTGCTCGAACAGGTCGTGCAGGCACGGTTGCGCGCCGGCCAGCGGTTGCGCGGCGGCGCTCACAGGGACCATGCGATCAGCTCCTTCATGATTTCGTTGGTGCCGGCGTAGATGCGATGCGCGCGGCTGTCGGCCCACATGCGCGCGATCGGGTATTCCCTCATGTAGCCGTAGCCGCCGTGCAGCTGGACGCACGCGTCGACGACGCGGCATTCGCTGTCGGTGAGCCAGTACTTGGCCATCGCGGCGGTGGCGTCGTCGAGATCGCCGGCGATGAATCGCTCGATGCAGTGGTCGAGGAACACGCGGCCGATGCGTGCCTCGGTCATGCATTGCGCCAGCTGGAAGCGCGTGTTCTGAAGGTCCATCAGCGGCTTGCCGAAGGCCGTCCTCTCCTTTACGTAACGGGAGGTGACGGCGACGGCGCTTTCCGTGGTCGCCACGGCGCTCACGCCGACCGTCAGGCGCTCGTGGGGCAGCTGCGCCATCATCTGCGAGAAGCCCTTGCCTTCGGCGGCGCCCAGCAGATTCGCCACCGGCACGCGCAGGTCGTCGAAGAACAGCTCGCAGGTGTCCTGGGCATGCATGCCGACTTTCTCGAGCGGGCGGCCGGCCCGGTAGCCGGGCGCATCCTTCGCTTCGACCATGACCAGGGAAATCCCCTTCCAGCCGGTGGCCCGGGGGTCGGACTTCACGGCGAGGCAGACGAGCCCGGCGTGCCAGCCGTTGGTGACGAGGGTCTTGGATCCGTTGACCACGTAGTGCTCGCCGTCGCGGCGGGCGTGGGTCCGGATGCCCTGCAGGTCGGAGCCCGCGCCCGGCTCGGTCATGGCGATCGCGGCCACCAGCTCGCCGCGCGCCATGCGCGGGAGCCAG
>CAZAEG010000252.1:0-11595 GCA_964484035.1 uncultured Enterobacteriaceae bacterium
GCCGCGCGCGGCAGGCCGGCTCTGGCTCGACATGACCGAAGCTACGGGTGCTGCTGTGCCTGCACCGGTGCGCCGGCTGCTGCGCTCGCTACTGGCCGGTCGAGCTGATTAGGCGGCGCAGGATCTCGATGCGGTCGCGCGCGTCGTCCATTTCCAGCAGGCGCTGCCTGGCGGCGAGCGAGAGCGGCAGAAGCTCCGCCAGGCGCGCGCTCACCCAGGCCGCGGAGTCGTAGCGCGGCGGCGGCTCCACCCGCGCCTCGCCGCCCGATTCGATCGCCTTGCGCAGGACGCGGACGCACAGGTCGGCATCGGCCGCGAGCGGCGCGTCGGTCTCCTCCGCGAGCAGGTCCACACGCGCCAGCGTCAGGCCGTCGGCCTGCACGCGCCGCTCGCGGATGCGAAAGCGCCGCTCGCCGCGTGCCAGCACCTGCAGCACGCCGAGCTGCGCCATGTCCCATGCGGCGATGCGCGCAAGGCAGCCGACCTCCATCGGCAGCGCCGGGGCGCCGACCTCGCGGCCCTCGCGAATCAGGCACACGCCGAAGGCCGAGCCATCGCGCAGGCAGCCCTTGGCCATGTCCATGTAGCGCTGCTCGAATATGCGCAGCGGCAGCCGCCCGCCGGGAAACAGCACCGTTTGCAGCGGGAAGAGCGGCAGCGCCGCCAGCTCGCCGGTGCTCACTCCCGCGCAAGTCCCCGGTGTCGCACCAGCACGCGCCAGTCGCCGGCGAATGCCGCGGCGAGCTTCTCCGCCAGGTACACCGAGCGGTGCCGGCCGCCCGTGCAGCCGATCGCCACGGTGACGTAGCTGCGGTTCTCCCTCACCGTCTCGGGCAGCCAGCGCGCGAGGAACGCGCGCACGTCCTCGAGAAAGCGCTGTACCGGCTCCTGGCCCTCGAGATAGGCGATCACCGCGGCATCGCGCCCGTTGAGCGGCCGCAGCCCCGGGTCGTAGTGCGGATTGGGGAGCATGCGCGCGTCGATCACCCAGTCGGCATCGAGCGGCAGGCCGTCGCGGAAGGCGAACGACTCGAACAGCAGCGCCAGCGTGCCCGCGCCCAGCCCCAGCAGGTCGCGGATCCAGTTGCGCAGCGCCCTGGGCTGCAGATCGCTCGTGTCGATGCGGTGGCCGAGCGCCGCGGTATCGCCCATCAGCGCGCGCTCGCGCTCGATGGCCTCGGCGAGCGTGAGGCCCTCCATCGTGAGCGGATGCCGGCGGCGCGTCTCGGAGAAGCGCCGCACCAGCGTTGGCGTGCCGGCCTCCAGGAACAGCACGCGGCAGTCGGCGCCGCCGGACTGCAGGCGCGCGACGCTCTTCGGCAGCGCGGCGAGCGCCGCGCTGCGCGCATCCACGGACAGCGCGACACGCTCGTGCCCGGCAGCGGCGAGGAAACCGACCACGTCCATGAGCAGCGTTGCCGGCAGGTTGTCGACGCAGTAGTAGCCCGTGTCCTCGAGCACGTCGAGCGCGATGCTCTTGCCCGCGCCCGACAGGCCGCTCACCAGGATGATCTGCACGCGGCGCCGCTCAGTCGGCGTCCATGGCGCGCTTCTGGCGCGCCATGAATTCGGCCCCGGAGTGGATGCCGCGCAGCTGCAGGATGTAGTTGCGCACCGCCGCCTCGAGCAGCACGGCGAGGTTGCGACCGGCGGCCACCGGGATCACCACCTTCCTCACCGTGACGCCGAGGATGTCCTCGGACTGCTCGGCGAGCGGCAGGCGCTCGGCAACGTCGCGGCCGGGCGCGGCGGCGGGCCTGTCCAGGTGCGCGATGAGCTTGAGCTTCATCTTCGGCCGCACCGCGGTCTCGCCGAAGATCGTGCGCACGTCGAGCAGCCCCAAGCCCCGCACCTCGATGAAGTCCTTCAGCACCGGCGGACAGCGCCCCTCGAGCGTGTCGGCGGCCAGGCGCGAGATCTCCACCACGTCGTCGGCGACCAGGCCGTGGCCGCGGCTGATCAGCTCCAGCCCGAGTTCGCTCTTGCCGACGCCCGAGTCGCCGGTGATGAGCACACCCATGCCGAGCACGTCCATGAACACGCCGTGGCGCTCGGTGCGCTCGGCGAGCGCCTTCGCCAGGTAGCGCGCGAGCTTCTCGATGACGCGCGTCGCGGGCAGCGGCGTGGTGAACAGCGGCGTTCGCGTGCGCTCGGCGCGCTCGCGCAGCGCGGCCGGCGGCGCGACGCCGTCGGCGAAGATCAGCGCTACCGGCGCGGCGGCGAACAGCGCCTCGACCAGGCCTTCGAGCGCGCCGGCTTCGTCGGCGCCCGCGACCTGGATGCGGTTGGGATGGGTAAGGTTGAGGTGCCCGATCAGCGCGGCCGACGCGGCCGGCTCGCCGCGCACGACCGTGTCCGCATCGCGCCCGGCGATCCACGCCAGGGCGAGCGCGTCGCGGTTGGCCTCATGCAACCGCTTGACGTTGACCTGCTGCATCGGGCTGCCACGCGGCGATCAGCTGGTGCAGGGCGGCGGCGTCCGCGGCGCCTGTCATGGCGTCGCGCAGCGCGCGGTCGCTGAACATCTGGGCGAGCTCCGAGAGGATCTGCAGGTGCTTCTCGGTGGCCTGCTCGGGCACCAGCAACACGAACAGCAGCGTCACCGGCTTCGCATCGGGTGCATCGAAGGGCACCGGCTGCGCGAGCCGCACGAACGCGCCGAGCGCCTCCTTCAGTCCCTTGATGCGCCCGTGCGGGATGGCGACGCCCTGGCCGAGGCCGGTCGAGCCGAGGCGCTCGCGCGCGAACAGGCTGTCGAAGACGAGGCTGCGCGCGATGCCGTTCTGATTCTCGAACATCAGCCCCACCTGCTCGAACAGGCGCTTCTTGCTCGATGCCTGGAGGTCGAGCAGGACGTTGGCGGGAGGAAGCAGTTTCGCGACGAGACTCATGATCCGGCGCCCGTGCGGCAGCGCAACAGAGGGCGCGGATTATAGCCCAAGGTGCCGCCCGCTGCGCGCCCGGGTGCGGCGGTCAAACATTGTCAGCGCGCTTGGGCGCCTCGTGCGGCTTGGCGCTGCGCCGGGCCTTGTACTTGAGCACCTGGCGGTCGAGCTTGTCGGTGACGAGATCGATCGCCGCATACAGGTCCTGCTCCTCGGAGGCGCAGTGGATGTCCTTGCCGCGCACGTGCAGGGTGACCTCGGCCTTCTGCCTGAGCTTGTCCACCGAGAGCACCACGTGCGCGTCGATGACGTGGTCGAAGTGGCGCTTGACGCGCGCCAGCTTGCCTTCCACGTAGCTGCGCAGCGCCGGCGTGATCTCGAGGTGATGGCCGCTGAGGTTGAGATTCATGAGCTCGTTCCTAGAGGCTCTTGCGCTGATTGACCGGCGGGATCTGCAATGATTCCCGGTACTTGGCGATCGTGCGGCGCGCCACGACGATGCCTTGCTGACCGAGGATCTGGGCGATGCGCGCGTCCGAGAGCGGCGCGCGCGCGTTCTCGGCGCCCACCAGCTGCCTGATCAGGGCGCGGATGGCGGTCGACGAGGTCGCGCCCCCGGCGTCGGTGGCGAGGTGGCTGCTGAAGAAATACTTCAGCTCGAAGGTGCCGCGCGGCGTCGCCATGAACTTCTGCGTGGTGACGCGCGAAATCGTGCTCTCGTGCAGGCCGAGCGTTTCGGCGATCTCGCGCAGCACCATCGGCCGCATCGCCACCTCGCCGTGCTCGAAGAAGTGGCGCTGGCGGTCGACGATCGCCTGCGACACGCGCAGGATGGTGTCGAAGCGCTGCTGCACGTTCTTGATCAGCCAGCGCGCCTCCTGCAGCTGCGAGGCGAGTGCGCTCGAGCCGTTGCGCGCGCTGCCGGCGAGATCGGCGTACATGCGGTTGATGCGCAGGCGCGGCATGGCCTCGGGATTGAGGCTGGCGCGCCACACGCTGCGGTGCTTGCGCACGATGACGTCCGGGATCATGTAGCGCGTCTCGACGCGCGCGAACGCGGCGCCGGGGCGCGGGTTGAGGCTCTGGATGAGCTTCTGCGCCGCGCGCAGCGCTTCCTCCTGCGCGCCGGTGAGCGCGCGCAGGCGCGCATAGTCGCGGCCGGCGAGCAGCTCCAGGTGCCGGGCGGCGATCTGCGTGGCGAGCGCGCAGGCCGGGTGATCGCCCATCGTGCGCAGCTGCAGCAGCAGGCATTCGGCCGGCGAGCGCGCGCCCACGCCCGCGGGCTCGAGGTTCTGCAGGTGCTTGAGCGCGATCGCCAGCTCCTCGAGGTCGACCTGCGCCTCGGCGGAGAACAGCGCCGCGATCTCCTCGAGCGGCTGCGTGAGGTAGCCGTCCTCGTCGAGCACGTCGATCAGCAGAGCGACCAGCGCCCGGTCGCGCTCGCCGATGCCGGTGAGTGTGAGCTGCTGGTTGAGATGGTCGCGCAGCGTCGGCAGATCGGGCGCGGCAAACGTCCGGTCGCCGTCCTCGTCGTCGTCGCCGCGCCACGCCGGCGTCACGATCTCGGCCGGCCAGTCGTCGCGTCGCTCGGCGGGCTCGTCCGCGGCCTGCGTCGCGGCCTCGGCGGCGCTTTGCGTCGTGTCGCGCGGCGGCGTGAACGCGGACTGGGCGTCGCCTTCCACGTCCTCGCGCTCGAGGAGCGGGTTGTCCGCGAGCATGCGCTCGATTTCCTGGTTCAGCTCGATCGTGGAAAGCTGCAGCAGGCGGATGGACTGCTGCAGCTGCGGCGTCAGCGTGAGGTGCTGCGAAAGCCGGAACTGCAGGGTGGGCTTCATGGCGACGGGGTGCTGCGGGCTACATGCGGAAGTGCTCGCCGAGATACACCCGGCGCACGCTGTCATTATAGACGATCTCCTCCGGGTGACCGGAGGCGAGCACCGCGCCTTCGTTGATGATGTAGGCCCGGTCGCAGATGCCGAGCGTCTCGCGAACGTTATGATCTGTGATGAGCACGCCGATCTGGCGCTCCTTGAGGAACCGGATGATGCGCTGGATGTCGAGCACGGCGATCGGGTCGACGCCCGCGAACGGCTCGTCGAGCAGGATGAAGGCGGGCCGCGTGGCGAGGGCGCGCGCGATCTCGAGGCGCCGGCGCTCGCCGCCCGACAGCGACAGCGCCGCGTGCTTGCGCAGGTGCGCGATGTTGAGATCCTTGAGCAGCTCCTGCAGCCGCGGCTCGATGTCGGCGCGCGCCAGCCCCTGCAGCTCGAGCACCGCCTGCACGTTCTCCTCGACGGAGAGCTTGCGGAACACGGAGTTCTCCTGCGGCAGGTAGGAGATGCCCAGGCGCGCGCGGGCATGGATCGGCAGGTGCGTGAGCTCGCGGCCGTCGAGGTGGATGCGCCCGGAATCGGCGGCGATCAGGCCGACGATCATGTAGAAGCAGGTGGTCTTGCCCGCGCCGTTGGGGCCCAGCAGCCCGACGACTTCGCCGCTGGAGACCTCGAGCGAGACGTCCTGCACCACGGCGCGCGACTTGTAGCGCTTGCGCAGCCGCTCGCAGCGCAGCTGGCTCACTGCTTCGCCTCGGGCTTCCTCGCCTCGGGCTTGGGCGCCGCCGGCGCGCCCGCGTCGGGCTGCTTCGGCTGGATCACGGCGCGCACGCGCGAGCCGGGCGCATCCTTCGCGCTGGAGACCGAGAAGAACTCCGAGCGCTGGTCGTAGAGGATGGTGCTGCCGCGCACCTCGTCCTTGTCGCGCGTCACGCGCGCGTTCTGGTGCAGCTCGACGCGCTCGTTCTTCTCGTCGATCTCGATGCGCCCCGCCTCGCCCTCGATCCACACGCCTTCCGCGCCGCCGCGCGCGTCGCTCTTCTGGCGAAAGCGCACCGGGCTGCCGCTGGCGGTGGCGTACTGAAAGCCGTCGGCGTCCTGGCGCACGACGATGCGCTCGGCCTGCAGCTGCATGGTGCCCTTGGTGAGCACCACGTTGCCCTCGAAGATGCTGATGCGCCGCGCCTCGTCGGAGGTCATGCGGCTCGCCTCGACCTGGGTTGGCTTTTCCCGATCCGCCTTTTCCGCCTTGGCGGAAAAGGCGGACATTGCTGCCAATGCAAGAGCGAATGCGACGGCTCGACGGCTGTGCATCACTGTTCCACCGCGAAAATCCCGCGCACCTGCGCATGCAGCGACAGCTGGCGCGACGCGTTGTCGTACTCCATGCCCAGCCCGACGAGGGTGCGCCCGTGCTCGCTGACCGTCACTTCGCGGTCGGTGCGCACCAGCGAGCGCGCGCGCACCACGTGCAGGAAGCTGGTCTGCATGCGGCTTTCGCCGGACTCGGCGAGCGCCTCGCGCCGCAGGACCACGTTGTCGTGCAGGAACAGTTCGGCGCCGTCGCGCGAGAGTACGCCGCGCTCGGCGCTGAGCAGGAGCCGCGGCTGCTCGGGCCTGGACTGCACCAGACGCGGCGCTACCAGCGCCGTGGTGTCGTCGTCCGGATAGTGCACCATCTTCGCCGCCGACAGCGTCGACTCGGGCGCGCCGGCGCGGCTGAAGTCGGTGATGGTGAACTGTTCGACGCTATAGTCGGGGTCGTGGCGCTGCGGCGCCGGGGGCGCCGGTACCTCGCGCGCTGTGCGCTCCAGCCAGAAGCTGAGCAGCGCGAGAATCAGCATCAGCACGAGCGGAAACAGCCGCGTCGCGGACAGCCTCATGCGAGGTACCTCGCCAGCGCATCCTCGAGCCTGCCCTGGGCGCCGAGCACGTACTCGCACACCTCGCGCGCGGCGCCGGCGCCGGCCGGCGCATCGGGGACGTAGTGCGCGCGGCGCAGCGCGAGCGCATGCGCGCCGGGCGGCGCGCAGGCGAACCCGCAGCGCGCGAGCACCGGCAGATCGGGCAGGTCATCGCCCATGTAGCCGGCGTCGCCCGGCGCGATGCCGAGCTGCGCGAGCAGCCGCTCGAACGCGGGGCGCTTGTCCTCCACGCCCTGTAGCACGTGGCGCAAGCCGAGCTCCGCGGCGCGCGCGGTGAGCGCTGTCGAGCGCCGGCCGCTGAGCAGCGCCGCCGCGACGCCGCATTCTGCGAGCAGCTTCAGTCCCTGCCCGTCGCGCACGTCGAACGCCTTCAGCGCCTCGCCGCCCGGCCCGAACCAGAGGCGCCCGTCGGTCAGGACGCCATCCACGTCGAACACCATGAGCCGCAGACGCGCGGCACGCTCGAGCGCGTCGGCGGAGACCTGCGCCATCGTTTCAGACCACCTTGGCGCGCAACAGGTCGTTCATGTTGAGCGCGCCGACCAGTTCTCCCGCCGCGTTCACCACCAGCAGCTGGCTGACGCGGTGACGTTCCATCAAGGCCACCGCCTCGGTCGCCAGGGCGTCCGGGGCGACCGTGCGCGGCCCGCGGGTCATGACCCGCGATATGCGCGCCGACTTCAGGCTCGCGACCTTCTTCAGCGCGCGCCGCAGGTCGCCGTCGGTGAAAATCCCCTGCACGCGACGTGCCGCGTCCACCACTGCGGTCATGCCCAGCCCGCCGCGCGTCATTTCGTCCAGGGCCTGCTTGAGCGTGGCGGTTTCCCGCACGCAGGGCACGCCGGCGCCGCGGTGCATGACGTCGGCGACGTGCTTCAGCGCCTCCCGGTGCAGCGATCCGCCCGGATGCGAGCGCGCGAAATCCGCGGCCGAGAAGCCGCGCGCGTCGAGCAGCGCTATGGCGAGCGCGTCGCCCAGCGCGAGCGCGGCCGTGGTGCTGGCGGTCGGCGACAGGTTCAGCGGGCAAGCCTCCTTCGCCACCCCCGCGTCGAGATGCACGTCGGCCTCCCGCGCGAGCGACGAGTCCGCGCTGCCGGTGAGCGCCACCAGCTTCGCGCCCTCGCGCTTGATGGCCGGCACGATGCGCAGCAGCTCGGCGCTCTCGCCCGAGTTGGAGATGGCGATGAACACGTCCTCGGCGCGGATCATACCGAGATCGCCGTGGCTCGCCTCCGCGGGGTGCACGAAGTACGCCGGCGTGCCGGTGCTCGCCATGGTGGAGGCGATCTTGCGCGCGATGTGCCCGGACTTGCCGATGCCGCTGACGATCACGCGGCCGCGCTTGCCGTCCAGGCAGGTCTGGATCAGGCGCAGCGCGGCGAGAAAGCGCGCGTCGAGGCGCTCGATCAGCGCGCGCACCGCTTCGGCTTCGATCGCCAGCACGCGGCGCGCGAGCTCCAGCGCGCCCTCGCCGGTCGGCGTCGCGCTCTGCCGCTCGGAGCGCACTGCGCTTATCATAGCCGCGAAGTATAACTCTCCCCCTTCGCCGACACTTCCAGCGGAAATGGACGCCACCGGCCTGGCGCTGCTCCCGGTCCTCGTGCTGCTCGCGGGCGGCGTGCTGGCGGTGGTGGCGTGCCGCAGCCTGGGGCTGCCGCCGATCATCGGCTACCTGGTCGCCGGCGTGGTTCTCGGGCCCCATGCGGCGGGCCTCGTCGCCGACACCGAGGCGGTGCACCACCTGGCCGAGTTCGGCGTCGTGTTCCTGATGTTCTCCATCGGGCTCGAGTTCAGCCTGCCGAAGCTGCGCGCCATGCGCCGCGCCGTGTTCGGGCTGGGCCTGTCGCAGGTCGCCGTGAGCATCGCGCTGTGCGTGGCCGCCGCGCTCGCCGCTGGCGGCAGCTGGCAGGCCGGCATCGCGCTCGGCGGCGCGATTGCCATGTCATCGACCGCGATCGTCTCGAAGCTGCTCGCCGAGCGCCTGGAGCTCGACACGCCGCACGGCCGCGACGTGATCGGCGTGCTCCTGTTCCAGGATCTCGCGGTCGTGCCGCTGCTCATCCTGGTGCCCGCGCTGGGCGGCCCGGTCGAAGGCATCGGCCGCGACATCGCCGAGGCGCTGGCCAAGGCCGCAGGGGTGCTCGCCGTGCTCCTGGTGGCCGGGCCGCGCCTGATGCGCGCCTGGTTCGGCGTCATCGCGCGGCGCCGCTCCACCGAGCTGTTCGTGCTGAACGTGCTGCTGATCACCCTGCTGCTCAGCTTCGTCACCGGGTTCGCCGGGCTGTCGCTCGCGCTCGGCGCCTTCCTCGCCGGCATGCTGATCGCCGAAACCGAGTACCGCTACCAGGTGCAGGACGACATCAAGCCGTTCCGCGACGTTCTGCTCGGCCTGTTCTTCGTCACAGTCGGCATGATGCTCGACGTGCGCCTGGTGCTGGCCCAGGGCTGGCTGGTGCTGCTGCTGGTCGCGCTCCTGGTGCTCGCCAAAGGCGCGCTGATCGGGCTGCTCGCGCGCGCCTTCGGCGCCGCCCCCGGCACGGCGCTGCGCACGGCGCTCGCACTCGCCCAGGGCAGCGAGTTCGGCTTCGTGCTGCTGGCGCAGGCGCGCGCCGCCGAGCTCGCGTCCGAGCCGGTGCTGCAGGCGCTGATCGCGGCCATGATCCTGTCGATGCTGGCGACGCCGTTCCTGGTCGCGGCGAGCGACCGCATCGTGCTGCGCTTCACCGCCTCGGAATGGATGGCGCGCTCGCTCGAGCTGCACCGGGTGGCGGTCAGCACGCTGCAGACCGAGCGCCACGTGATCATCCTCGGCTACGGCAGGAACGGCCAGCGCCTCGCGCGCCTGCTGGAGGCGGAAGGGCTGCGCTACGTGGCGCTCGACCTCGATCCCGAGCGCGTGCGCGAGGCGGCGCTCGCGGGCGACACGGTGGTGTACGCCGACTGCTCGCGGCGCGAGGCGCTGCTGGCTGCGGGCGTGGCGCGCGCCGCGGCGGTGGTGGTCACGTTCGCCGACGTGGCGGCGGCGGCGCGGGTGCTCGCGAACGTGCATGCGCTCAACGCGTCGCTGCCGGTGATCGTGCGCGCGCGCGACGAGGCGGACATCGCGCCCCTGACGGCCGCGGGCGCCTCGGAGGTGGTGCCGGAGGCGTTCGAATCCGGCCTGATGCTCGCCTCGCACACGCTGGTATGGATGGGCGTGCCGCTCGCGCGCGTCATGCGGCGCATGAGCCAGGTGCGCGAGCAGCAGTACGGGCTGCTGCGCGGGCTGTACCACGGCGCGAGCGACGCGCCGGAAGGCGGCGAAGCGCTGCAGCCGCGCCTGCATGCGGTGACCCTGCATGCGCACGCGGCGGCGCTGGCGCGCCCGCTCGCGGCGCTCGGGCTCGAGGAGCTCGGGGCGCAGGTGCGCGCGGTGCGCCGCCCGGGTGCGGCGAAGAAGCTTGCGCCGGAAGAGGCGGGCCCGCTGCACGAAGGCGACGTCGTCGTGCTCCTCGGCACGCCGCAGGCGCTCGCCGCGGCCGAGCTGCGCCTGCTGCAGGGGCAGTAAAAGAAAAGGGCCGGCGCGCGGCCGGCCTTTCAAGAGTGAATCCTGCCGCGATCAGAGCAGCCGGCAGAGCGTGTAGGTGTTGGTGCCGCTCTCCACGAAGCTGCCCGCGCCGCCCACGGCGGCCGCCGTGGCGTCCACGACGATATTCGGATTGTTCGCGGTCTGCAGCTGCCCGCGCACCGTGCCCGTGAGCCGCACGCCGTCGTCCATCTGCGTATCGGTGGCGATGGCGACCTTGTCCGGGTGGTTCGCCGAGCACATCATGAGCCCGAAGAATCCGCCCACGCCCGCGGCGCCGCCCAGGACCGGTCCGCCGGCCGCGTCGCCCGTTTGCACGCCGACGATCCCGGAGACCGCGTTCAACGGCTGACTGACGCCCGCGCCGGCGACGAAGCCCGAGCGGCGCAGGTGATCCCACCAGCTGCAGGACTCCACTGGGGCCGTGCAGGCAGCGCCACCGTTGTTGTAGGTGCCCCCAACCACGCCATTGCCGTCGCCAGGGTCGGCTGCGGGTGCGGTGGCCCAACGCGCGGCCGCCCCGAGGTCGTCGCCCGGCAGCGCGCGATAGCGGTCCTGGTAGCCGTGGAAGGCCGCAGAGATGCCGGAGAAGTCCGAAATGATGTTCTTGATCTTGGCCTGGGTGATCATTTCCTGGCCCTTCAGGATGCCGCCCAGCAGCAGCCCGATGATGACCAATACGATCGCTATCTCGACGAGCGTGAAGCCTTTTTGGTTCGTTTTCATCCAATTACTCCTTTGCCGGAAGACGAGGCGATAAAAGACGGCCGCAAGTTCCGTGCCGGGTAAATTTTGGCATTTCGTGCGTCTCGAAGTCAAAAATCACGAAAAAACCGTCGAAATCCCGTCATTGCCGTCGCCCTTTCGACGCGAGACGGCGCTCGAGCTCGTCGAGGCGCTCCTTGAGGAAGCGGCGCTCTGCCGGATCCCGCAAGTGACCGCTCGCCAGCATGCCCCCGAGCATGATCCTGGCGGCCTCGAGCTCGTTCATGTCCTCGAGGATGAAGATCTCCATCTGTTTCGCCCATAGCGGCACGCCCGGATCGGTCGTCAGGCGCTGCAAGTCGGCCGCGTAACGGCGCGCGAGCGGCAGGTCCAGCAGGCGGTGCTTGGCGAGCAGCGCCGCGTGCGCGAGCGCGGGCCAGCGCCGGTTCGGGGCCTCGAGGTAGGCCTCGTGGATGAATTCGAGCATCGCGCGGGTGCGCGCCGGGTCGTCGACCTCGGCGTACACACGCGCCGCGGCAAAGAGCGGATAGCTGCTGCGCGGGTCGGTGTCGAGGATCGCGCGCAGCCATGCGCGCAGGCGGCCGTAGTCGAGGCGCCGGTAGGGCAGGGCGTTGCCCGCGCCGAGGTCGAAGGCCTGCACGTAGAGCATGGCGAGGCGGGCG
>CAZAEG010000253.1:0-6575 GCA_964484035.1 uncultured Enterobacteriaceae bacterium
TTCGGCGACCTGGCATCCGTTCGGCCAGGTCTGCCCCTTCACCGTGGACGTGTGCTCGCACACGATGCGCTGCTCCGGCTGCGTCGCCGCAAGCTCGGCGAGGCCAATGCCGCGGTCGGTGCCGGCGATGCGAAAGCGCCCCGCGCCGTATTCGAGATCCGCGGCCGCGGCCTCGAGGGCCTGCGCCGCGAGCGGGCGCGCGGCCTCGATGAGCGCGAGAGCGCCGGCGAGCGCCGCGCTGCCGCCGACCTGCAGCCCGCGCGAGCCGCCGGCGCCGCCGCCGGCCTTGAGCAGGTCGCTGTCGCCCTGCACCACGCGGATGGTCTGCGGGTCGATGCCGAGCTTCTCGGCCACCACCTGCGCGTAAGCGGTCCACAGTCCCTGCCCGATCGCCTGCGTGCCCGCAGCCACTTCCAGCGTGCCGTCGGCGCCGGCGATCATGCGCACGGTCTCGGTCAGGCGCGCGCTGCCCGTGATCTCCACGTAGCAGGCGAGCCCGCGTCCGTAGCGCAGGCCGCGCCCCTCGGCGGCCTGCTTGCGCCGCGCGAAGCCGTCCCAGTCGGCGGCCTCGAGCGCGCCGCGCAGCATCTTCTCGAAGTCGCCGCAGTCGTAGCTGTGGCCGGCCGGGTTCGCATACGGCATGCGCGCGGCGGGAATCAGGTTCTTCAGCCGCAGCTCGACGGGGTCGACGCCGAGCTCCAGGGCGGCGCGCCCGACCAGGCGCTCGAGCAGGTAGCCCATTTCCGGGCGTCCCGCGCCACGGTACGCGTCCACCGGTGCGGTGTTGGTGAACATCATCTTCACTTCATGGTCGAGCACCGGAATCGCGTACACGCCGGTGGGCGCGCGCACGCCGGACATCGCCGGCACCGCGGCGCCGAAGCTGGAGATGTAGGCGCCGACGTTGGCGAGCGTGCGGATGCGCAGCGCCGTGAAGCGGTGCTCGGCGTCGAGGGCCAGCTCGGCCACGGTGAGGTTGTCGCGCCCGTGCACCTCGGCGAGAAAGTTCTCCGAGCGGTCGGCGACCCAGCGCAAGGGGCGCCCGAGCTTTTTCGCCGCCCACAGCAGCGCCGCGTGCTCGGGATAGGCGTAGCCGCGCGCGCCGAAGCCGCCGCCGACGTCGGTGCTCAGGATGCGCAGCGCCTCTTCCTTGACGCCCAGGACGCCCGCGAGCTGCGCGCGCGTGTTGTGCACGTTCTGCGTCGGGCACCACAGCGTATAGCGGCCGCTCGCCGCGTCGTACTGCGCGGCGAGCGCGCGCGGCTCGAGCGGGTTGGCCACCACGCGCTGATTCACTACCTGCAGGCGCACGACGTGCGCGGCGGCGGCGAACGCCGCTTCGCGCGCCGCCTTGTCGCCCGCATGGTAGTAGGCGGCGGCGTCGCCCGCGCGCGCGGCGCCCGCCAGGTCGGCGACCGCCGCGAGCGGCACCCAGTCGACGTCGATCATTTCCGCAGCGTCGCGCGCCTGGTTCCGGGTCTCCGCGACCACCAGGGCGACGGCGTCGCCGACGAAGCGCACCTCCGCCGCGGTGATCGGCATGCGCGGCGGCGCGACGATGGGCGAGCCGTCCTGGCGCTTGTGCAGCTGCGTGAAGGGGAGCGGCCCGAGGCCGTCGGCGGCGACGTCGGCGCCCGTGTACACGGCGAGCACGCCGGGCGCGGCGCGTGCCGCCGTCACGTCCAGCTGCGCAATGCGCGCGTGCGCGTGCGGCGAGCGCAGGAACGCGACGTGCGCCGCGCCCTGCGGCCGCACGTCGTCGGTGTAGCGGCCCTGCCCGGTGAGCAGGCGCGCGTCCTCGAGCCGGCGCAATGGCTTGCCGATCCACTGGCTGGCGGACAGGAGGGCTTCGTTCATGGGACGTGGCGCAAAGCGGGGGATTCTATACTGCGTGCACGGAGGACTACATGGCGGACGCGCAGACCCTCGGCTTCATCGGCACCGGCGTGATGGGCGAGCCCATGTGCCGCAATCTCGCCGCGAACAGCGGGCGGCGCGTCCTCGCCTGGGACCCGCAGCGCGCGCCGCTCGAGCGCCTGCGCTCGCAGGGTGTGGCGCTCGCCGCCGCGCCCGGCGCGCTCGCCGCGCAGGCCTCGATCCTGTTCCTGTGCCTTCCCGGCGGCGCGCAACTCGAGTCGCTCTGCGAAACCGCGCTGCTGCCGGCGGCGCACGCCGGCCTGACGGTCGTCGATCTCGGCACCTCCGGGGTCCGTCTGACGCGCGCGCTGGCACGGCGCTTCGCCGCGCGCGGCGCCGACTATGCCGATGCGCCCATCGCGCGCACGCGCGCCGCCGCCCGGCAGGGCACGCTCGCCATCAGCGTCGGCGCGACCCCGGAAGTCTTCGCGCGCATCCGCCCGCTGCTCGGCTGCCTGGGCAACGACATCACGCACTGCGGCGGCGTCGGCAGCGGCCAGGTGGTGAAGATCCTCAACAACATGGTGCTGTTCCAGACCGTGAACGCGCTCGCCGAGGCGCTGGCGCTCGGCCGGCGCGCCGGGGTCGATCCGGCGCTGCTGTTCGACGCGCTGGCGAAAGGCTCCGCCGACAGCTTCGCCCTGCGCCATCACGGGATGCAGGCGATGCTGCCGGGGGAGTATCCGCAGCGCGCCTTCTCGGTGGAGTACGCGGCGAAGGACAACGGCTACGCGCTGGAGCTGGGCCGCGAGCTGGGCGTGCGCCTGCGCGGCGCGGAGACGGTGGCCGCGGTGCTCGAGGCGGCGCGCGCCGCGGGATACGGCGGCGCCTACTACCCGGTGATCGCGAAGCTCGTCGACCGCTGAAGGCGCGCTACCAGCGCACCGTGGCGCCGAGCAGCAGCGCCTCCTCGACCGGCGCGCTGCCGTTGCCGTTGCGCCAGCCGATGTCGAGGTCCACGTCGCGCGTCAGCGACCAGATGGCGCCGAGGGTGGTGTAGCGCACCGTGCCCCCGCCGGGCACCGGGTTGGTCTCGCGCGTGAGCTCGCCCACGACGCGCACGTCGCCGATGCGGTAGGTCGCGGCCGCGGCCAGCTGGCGCAGCGTTTCGCGCTCGCCGAGCTTGTTCTCGTTGCGCCGGTAGCCGGCGTGCGCGTGCACGGCGATGGCGCCCGGCGCGTACGACACGATGAGCAGCGTTCCCCAGGTGAGCTTGCCGGTGCCGCGCCCGTCCCGCTCGTCGCCCGTGGGCAGCGTGATGCCCGGCTTGAGCGCGAAGCTGAGCGCATTGCGCTCGTAGAAGCGCCACTTGAGATCGAGCGACGCATCGCCCAGGCCGTCCGGCCCGCTCCGGTACCAGGGGATGCCGGCCTGCACGTCGGCGGTCTCGGCAATGCCGTAGCTCAGGATGCCCGTGTAGACCTCCGGGTCCCGGCCCGTGGCGCGCTCCTCGAGCAGCTCGGCGAAAACCTCGAGCTGGTAGCGCTGCGCGCCCTGCGTGCCGGTATCCTCGGTGATCAGCGGGTGAGCCGCGTGCGCGTCGATCGCGCCCACGCAGAATAAGAGCAACCCTGCGGCGAGTCTAGTATTCATGTTCCCGACCTGTCGTGAAAAGGAGACGCCGTGCCTTATGCCATCTTGACGACTGACAAGCCGAACAGCGCGGAGTTGCGCGCCAAGCTGCGCGCAACGCACCTCGAGTATCTCACGGCCAACATGCACAAGCTGCTGGCGGCCGGCGCGCTGACCGCGGACGACGGCAGCGGCGGCCACGGCAGCGTGTTCCTCGTCGACACCGACGAGCGCAAGGAGGCCGAGGCCTTCATCGCGGGAGACCCCTTCTCGAAAGCGGGACTGTTCGAGAAGGTGACGGTCTCCCGCTGGCGCAAGGCCTACTTCAACAAGCAGAAGCTCATCTAGCCGCGGCCGTATCCGCGGCCGCGGTGCGCGAAGCGCGCCGCGAGGGTCTTGCGCTGCTCGGGCGTCAGCACCTCGGCGACGTCGGAGAGCGCCTGCGTGAAGCGCTTCGAGGCGGCATCGGCCGAGGCCATCTGCTCGAGGCGCAGCCGCTCGATGGCGCCGCGGTCGATGCTCTCGGCGGAGAACAGCTTGATGCCCTCGCGCCGCGCTTCGCGCACCTTGGCGCGCAGCGGCTGCAGCTCGCTGGCCGCCTGCTTGACGATCGGGTCGATCTTCTGCTTCTGCGCCTGCGTGGCGTCGATCTCGACGTAGGCGTGCCGCAGCATGCGATCGAGGCGTTCTTGCATCTGCGCCGGATCGATCGGCCCGCGGCCGCCGCGACGGCCGTTCGCCAGCGCGCCGAATCCCGCACCGGCCAGGCCGGCGAAGGCGGTGGACAGGGCGGCGAGCTTGAAGAAGCGGCGCCGCGGGTTTTGCGTGGCATTCGATTCCATGGTCTTTCCTTTCGGGGGTGAAGGTACGGCGCCAGTGTGCCGCGCGCGCGTAAGGCGCTGATGACCAGTCGTAACAAAATGTAAGGTGGGCCGAAGGCCCACCTTACTGCGCCGGCTCGAGGCGCGCGAGGACGCCGTTCGACGCGTCGGTGAGCAGGTACAGGAAACCGTCGGGGCCGGCGCGCACGTCGCGGATGCGCCCGAGCACGCCCTCGAGCAGCCGCTCCTCGCGCACGACTTTCTCCCCGTCGAGCTCGAGCCGCACCAGCAATTGCGCCTTGAGCGCGCCCACGAACAGGCTCCCGCGCCAGCCGGGAAACCTGTCGCCGGCGTAGAACGCCATGCCCGAAGGCGCGATCGAGGGCACCCACTTGTGCAGCGGCTGCTCCATTCCCGGCTTCGCCGTGCCCTCGCCGATCTGCGTGCCGATGACATACTGCACGCCGTAGGTGATCACCGGCCAGCCGTAGTTGGCGCCGGCGCGGATCAGGTTCACCTCGTCGCCGCCCTGCGGGCCGTGCTCGTGCGTCCACAGCGCGCCGGTGCGCGGATGCAGCGCCGCGCCCTGCTGATTGCGGTTGCCGAGCGTGTACTTCTCCGGCTTCCAGCCGGGCCTGCCGACGAAGGGATTGTCCTGCGGCACGCGCCCGTCGTCGTGCAGGCGGATCACCGAGCCGGCATGGTCGCCGGGCCTTTGCGCCCGCTCCATCTCGCCGCGGTCGCCGAGCGTGATGTAGAGGTAGCCCTGGCGGTCGAACACGAGGCGCGAGCCGAAGTGGCGCCCCGTGGAGCCCTTCGGCGCCTGGCGGAAGATCACCCGGAGGTCCTCCAGCCGGTGGCCGGCGAGCCGGGCGCGCGCCACTTCGGTGCCGACGCCGCCGCCGGCGCCGCGCGCGGCGAAGGAAAGATAGACCAGGCCGTTCTCCGCGAAGCGCGGATGCAGCGCCACGTCCATCAGGCCGCCCTGCCCGTAGACGGCGACCTCGGGCAGGCCGGCGACCGGCTGCGGGTCGAGGCGGCCGTCCTTGACAACGCGCAGGCGCCCCGCCTTCTCGGTCACCAGCATGCGGCTGTCGGGAAGGAAAGCGAGCGCCCAGGGCTGCTCGAGGCCGTTCACCACCTCCACGACGCGGAAGTCGTGCGCCGCGGAGCGGTGCACCTGGGATGCGGCGGGCAGCGCGGCCGCCAGCGAAAGCACGATGAAGAGAGCTCTCATGGCGGTTAGCATAATGGCATGAGAACCGCTGTGGTCGTGGGCGCGCAGGGCGTGATCGGGCGCTACATCGTGGACCAGCTCGCCGCGCTGCCCGACTGGAACGTGATCGGGCTGTCGCGCCGCAAGGCAAACGACGCGCCGCGCGTGCGGCACGTCTCGGTCGATTTGCTCGATCCTGCGGACGCGAAAGCCAAGCTCGCCGGCCTCGAGGACGTCACGCACATCTTCTTCGCCGCCTTCCAGGCGGGCAGCGGGCCCGCCGCGGACTACGCGAAGAACGTCGCCGCCAACCGCGACCTGCTGGTCAATTCGGTGTCGGCGCTCGACAAAGCGTCCGCGAAGCTCGAGCGCGTCGTGCTGGTGACCGGCACCAAGTACTACGGCTCGCACCTCGGCCCCTTCAAGACGCCGGCGCACGAGGACGATCCGCGGCACCCGGGCGCCAACTACTACTTCGACCAGATCGACTGGCTCGCCGCGTTCCAGGGAGGCAAGCGCTGGCGCTGGACCGAGCTGCGGCCGCAGACGCTGTGCGGCTTCGCGCCCGGCACAGCGATGAGCATCATCTCGGTGATCGCGGTGTACGCCTCGATCCGCAAGGAGCTGGGGCTGCCGCTGGCGTTTCCGGGCAAGGCCTGGACGTCGCTTTACCAGGTGACCGAGTCCGCGCATTTCGCCGAAGCGGCGACCTGGGCGGCGACCGAGCCGCGCTGCGCCAACCAGGCCTACAACATCACCAACGGCGACTACTTCCGCTGGCAGCACGTGTGGGCGAAGATCGCTGCCGTGTTCGACATGCCGGGCAGCGGGCCGCAGGTGCACTCGCTCGTGGAATTCATGGCCGACAAGGCGCCGCTGTGGGACTCGATGGTCGGCAAGCACGGCCTCAAGCCGTACCGCTTCGGCGAAGTCGTCGCCTGGCCGTTCGGCGACTACGTCTTCAACTGCGACTGGGACGTGATGACCAGCGTCACCAAGTCGCGCCGGCACGGCTTTCACGCCGTGGTGGACAGCGAGGAGATGTTCGG
>CAZAEG010000254.1:0-8889 GCA_964484035.1 uncultured Enterobacteriaceae bacterium
TTCCGGGCTGGTGTCGGTGCGCGCTTCGCGCGCGCAGAACGTCGCCGACAACGTCATCCTGCCCCAGGTGATCTCCAAGGAGCCGCTCGGGCCGGTGGTGCGCCACGGCGACGACCGCTGGTTCGACGTCGTCAAGTGGTCGCTCGTCGCCATGATCGAGGCCGAGGAGCTGGGACTGAGCTCGAAGAACATCGACCAGAACCTGTCGAGCACCAACCCGGCGATCCAGCGCTTCGTCGGCGCCACCGGCGACATCGGCAAGCAGCTCGGCGTGGACAACCGCTGGGCCTACAACATCGTCAAGCAGGTCGGCAACTACGGCGAGTCCTTCGAGGCGAACCTGACGCCGCTCGGCTTTGACCGCGGACTGAACCGGCTCTGGACCCAGGGCGGCCTGATGTACGCGCCGCCCGTGCGCTAGAGCAGAGCGCGCCCCGTGCGCGCGCGCGCCATCGCCGCCCAGCTCGCGCTGCTGGCGGCGGTGACGTTCGTCCTCTGGTACCTCGCCAGCAATACCGCGCAGAACCTCGAGGCGCGCAAGATCGCCAGCGGCTTCGGCTTTCTCGGGCGCGAGGCCGGCTTCGAGATCGGCGAGGCGCCGTTCCTCGCCTATAGCGCCGCCGACAACTACGCGCGCGCCATCCTCGTCGGGTTGATCAACACCTTCCGCGTCGCGCTGATCGGCATCGTGCTCGCCACGGTCATCGGCGCCGTCGTCGGCTTGGCGCGCCTGTCGCGTAACTGGCTGCTGTCGAAGCTCGCCGCCGGGTACGTCGAGCTGCTGCGCAACGTGCCGCTGCTGGTGCAGCTCTTTTTCCTCTACGCCGTGATCACCGAGAACCTGCCGGGCCCGCGCGCCGCGCTCAATCCCCTGCCGCACGTGTACCTCAGCAACCGCGGCTTCGCCTTCCCTCTGCTGGAAGGGCATGCGGTGCACGCCTGGATGCTCGCCGCGCTCATCGCCGGCGCTGTCCTCGCCTGGCTCGCGGCGCGCTGGGGAACGCGGCGCCACGCGCGCACCGGACAGCCGTTCCCGGCGCTGAGCGTGGGCGCCGCGCTCGTGCTCGGGCTGCCGCTCGCCGTGTTCCTCGCCGCCGGCGCGCCGCTCGCGCTGGCGCGGCCCGCGCTGCAGGGCTTCAACTTCGCCGGCGGCGGCACGCTCACCCCCGAATTCGCCGCGCTCACCGGCGGCCTCACGCTGTACACGGCTGCGTTCATCGCCGAGATCGTGCGCGCCGGCGTGCTGTCGGTGGACCGCGGCCAGTCGGAGGCGGCCTATTCGCTGGGGCTGTCGCGGCGGCGCACCACGCGCCTCGTCATCCTGCCGCAGGCGCTGCGCGTCATCGTGCCGCCGCTCACCAGCCAGTACCTCAACCTCACCAAGAACAGCTCGCTCGCCGTCGCCATCGGCTACCCCGACCTGGTGTCGATTGCCAACACCACCATGAACCAGACCGGGCAGGCGATCGAGGGCATCGCCATCATCATGGCCGTCTACCTGACGATCAGCCTGTCGATCTCGGCGCTCATGAACTGGTACAACAAGCGCATCGCGCTGAAGGGCGCGCGCCGGTGAGGTGGCTGCGCGAGAACCTGTTCGGCAGCTGGCCGAGCACGCTCGCCACGCTCGCCATCCTGTGGCTGGCCTCGATGCTGGTGCCGCCGCTCGTCGAGTGGGCGTTCGTGGACGCGATCTGGAGCGCGCCCGACTCGCGCCCCTGCCGCGCCGAGGGCGCCGGCGCGTGCTGGGCGCTGATCGCGGAAAAGCACCGCTTCATCCTCTTCGGCACCTACCCGTACGAGCAGCACTGGCGCCCGGGGCTCGGCATCCTGGTGCTGCTCGCGCTGTACGTGGTGAGCGCGATGCGCCGCTTCTGGGTGCCGCGGCTCGCCCTCGCGTGGGTGGCCGGGCTCGCGCTCATCGGCTGGCTGATGTGGGGCGGGTTCGCGGGCCTGCCCTACGTCGAGAACGAGCGCTGGGGCGGGCTGATGCTGACGCTGCTGCTCGCCACGTTCGGCATCGCGTTCGCGTTCCCGATCTCGATCCTGCTCGCGCTCGGCCGGCGCTCGCAGCTGCCGGTGGTGCGCGCGCTCTCGGTGCTGTGGATCGAGCTGGTGCGCGGCGTGCCGCTGATATCGCTGCTCTTCATGGCCTCGGTGATGCTGCCGCTGTTCCTGCCCGAAGGCGTGAGCATCGACAAGCTGCTGCGCGCGCTGCTCGCCATGATCGTGTTCGCCGCCGCCTACCTCGCCGAAGTGGTGCGCGGCGGGCTGCAGGCGATGCCGCACGGCCAGGAGGAGGCGGCCGACGCGCTCGGCCTGCCCTACTGGAGGAAGACGCTGCTCGTCATCCTGCCGCAGGCGCTGCGCATCGCCATCCCGCCGCTGGTGAACACCTTCATCGCCTTTTTCAAGGATACTTCGCTGGTGGTGATCATCGGCCTGTTTGACCTGCTCACCTCCATCAAGGTGGCGCTCACCGAGCCGGCGTGGAGCGGCTTCGGCGTCGAGGCCTACCTGTTCGCGTCGCTGGTGTATTTCGCCTTCTGCTTCGCCATGTCGCGCTACAGCCAGAACCTGGAGCGCGAGCTCGAGCGCGGCAGGACGCACGTGCTGCGGGAGAACTGAGATGACCAATGCCTCGATGATCGAGATGCGCGGCGTGGGCAAGTGGTTCGGGCGCTTCCAGGTGCTCAAGGACATCGACCTCGCCGTCGCCCAGGGCGAGAAGATCGTGCTCTGCGGCCCGTCGGGCTCGGGCAAGTCGACGCTGGTGCGGCTGGTGAACGGCCTCGAGCCCTACCAGGCGGGCAAGGTGACGGTGGACGGCATCGAGCTGAAGAACGACGCCAAGGCGATCGAGGCCGTGCGCAGCGAGGTCGGCATGGTGTTCCAGAGCTTCAACCTGTTCCCGCATCTCACGGCGCTCGAGAACCTGACGCTCGCCCCGGTGTGGGTGCGGCGCATGCCGCGGAAGGACGCCGAGACGCTCGCGCTGCAGCTCCTCGAGCGCGTGAAGATCGCCGAGCAGGCGCACAAGTATCCGGCGCAGCTCTCCGGCGGGCAGCAGCAGCGCGTGGCGATCGCGCGCGCGCTCGCCATGCGGCCCAAGATCATGCTGTTCGACGAACCCACGTCGGCGCTCGATCCGGAGATGATCAAGGAGGTGCTCGACGTGATGGTCGAGCTCGCCGCCGAGGGCATGACCATGGTGGTGGTGACGCACGAGATGGGGTTCGCGCGCACCGTGGCCGACCGCGTGGTGTTCATGGACCAGGGCGAGATCGTCGAGTCGGCGCCGCCGAAGACTTTTTTCGAGGCGCCGCGCACCGAGCGCGCGCGCCTGTTCCTCAGCCAGATCCTCGGCCACTAGCTATGCTAGACTTTTTTCGCCCTTAACCATAAGCACGCAAAGGAGATTTCCATGGGCGCGATACTTCAGTCTCTGAGCCGGACCCTCATCGCCGGGATCGTCCTGCTGGTCGTGATGGTCCTCGTCGTCGGCGCGGCTACCGGGCAGATGACCAGCGTCGACATGGCCTGGTCCCGGTTCTTCATGCGCTGGCTGCACGTGCTGTCCGGCGTCATGTGGATCGGGCTGCTGTGGTACTTCAACTTCGTGCAGACGCCCTCGATGCCCAAGATCCCGGACGAGCAGAAGCCCGCGATCAGCAAGGTGATCGCGCCAGCGGCCCTGTTCTGGTTCCGCTGGGCGGCGCTCGCCACCATCGTCACCGGCTTGCTGCTCGCCTCGATGAACGGCTACCTCGTGCAGGCGCTCTCCCTGACCAAGGGCGTGCATGCCATCGGCATCGGCATGTGGCTCGGCCTGATCATGGCGTTCAACGTGTGGTTCATCATCTGGCCGAACCAGAAGAAGGCGCTCGGCATCGTGCAGGTCGCTGCCGAGGAGAAGGCCGCGGCGGCGAAGAAGGCCGGCATGACCTCGCGCCTGAACACGCTGCTGTCGATCCCCATGCTCTACTGCATGGTGGCGCAGCAGAACGGCGGCCTGTAGCTAGGGCAGCCTGAGCTTTTCGAGCCCGCGCAGGCGCGCGCCTGCGCGGATGCCGCGCTCGGCGAACCAGCCCTGCGCCATCTCCAGCGCGTAGCGCGCGGGCCGCGCCGCGCAGTGCGAGACCTCGGTGTGCGGCTGCATGTCGGCGATGTTGACGATGGCGCCGCGGGCGTCGATAAAGGCCACCGAGAGCGGCAGCGGCGTGTTTTTCATCCACATGCAGTGCACGGCATCGTCGTCGAAGACGAACAGCATGCCGCCATTCGGCGCGAGCGCGGTGCGATGCATGAGCCCCATCGCGCGCGAGGCGTCGCGGTCGGCGACTTCGGCGCGGATCAGGTGCATGCCCGCGCCGAGCTGCACCGTGGGCAGCGGCGGCTGCTGGGCAGCGGCGGCGCCGGCGGCGAGCAGCAACACGAATAGCAGGCGGCGCATGGGCGAAAAAAGGGCAGGGTAACCGCCCTGCCCTTTTTCCGGAAGAGGAGCGTTACTTCTTCTGTTCTTCCTTCTTCACTTCCTTCTTCGCCTTCTTGACGGACTTCTTCTTGTCCGCCTTCTTCTCCATCTTCTGCTCTTCCTTCTTCTCCTGCGCCACGGCGCCCGTCGCGACGAAGGCGGTGGCGCTCACGGCCGCAAACACCGCGGCGAACAGTGCGGACAGCAGCTTGCTCATTGACGTCTCCTGAAGGTTGGATTGCTTTACTGCAGGTCGACAAGGGGCCACAGGCCCTTTGCTCCCGCAATCAATAACGCCCCGCGCGGGGTGCGGTTGACACACGCGGCCGCGGCTTTCCTAAGGCGATGATTTGTCGTACTTATCCCCGTATAATGCGGCCTTTCGCTTCCTTTCTCGCAGGAGTATTCATGGCGTACAAGCACATCAAGCTCCCGACGACCGGCGAAAAGATCCGGGTCAACAAGGACTTTTCGTTGTCGGTGCCCGACAACCCGATCATCCCCTACATCGAGGGCGACGGAACCGGGGTGGACATCACCCCCGTGATGATCAAGGTGGTCGACGCAGCGGTGCAGAAGGCGTACGGCGGCAAGAAGGAGATCGTCTGGATGGAGATGTACGCGGGCGAGAAATCCTGCAAGGTGTACGGCGAGAACGTGTGGCTGCCGGAGGAAACGCTGGCCGCAGCCAAGGAGTACGTGGTGTCGATCAAGGGCCCGCTCACCACGCCGGTGGGCGGCGGCATCCGCTCAATCAATGTGGCGCTGCGCCAGGAGCTCGACCTCTACGTCTGCCTGCGCCCGATCCATTACTTCAAAGGCGTGCCCTCGCCGCTCAAGGAACCGGAAAAGACCGACATGGTGATCTTCCGCGAGAATGCGGAGGACATCTATGCCGGCATCGAGTGGGCGGCGAAGACGCCCGAGGCGCAAAAGCTGATCAAGTACCTGATCGGCGAGATGAAGGTGACGAAGATCCGCTTTCCCGAGACCTCGGCGATCGGCATCAAGCCGGTCTCCATCCAGGGCTCGGAGCGGCTCATCCGCAAGGCCTTCCAGTACGCCGTCGACAACGACCGCAAGTCGGTGACCCTGGTGCACAAGGGCAATATCCAGAAGTTCACCGAAGGCGCGTTCCGCGACTGGGGCTACGCGCTGGCGCAGCGGGAGTTCGGCGCCAAGCCGGTGGACGGCGGGCCGTGGTGCAGCTTCAAGAACCCGAAGACCGGGCGCGAGATCGTGGTGAAGGACGTGATCACGGACGCCTTTCTGCAGCAGATCTTGCTGCGGCCGGCGGAGTACGACGTCATCGCCACCCTGAACCTCACCGGCGACCTGATTTCGGACGCACTCGCGGCGCAGATCGGCGGCATCGGCATCGCGCCCGGCGCCAACATGAGCGACTCGATCGCCATGTTCGAGGCCACCCACGGCACCGCGCCCAAGTACGCCGGCAAGGACTACGTCAACCCGGGCTCGGAGATCCTGTCGGCGGAAATGATGCTGCGGCACATGGGCTGGATCGAGGCCGCCGACGTCATCGTGCGCTCGATGGAGAAGTCCATCGCCGACAAGGTGGTGACCTACGACTTCGCGCGCCTCATGCCGGGCGCCAAACAGGTATCGTGCTCGGGCTTCGGCCAGGCGATGATCGAGCGCATGTGACGCGCCGCCGCTGCCGCCAACGAAAAAGGGCCGCTGGTGCGGCCCTTTTTCCTTTTTCGTTGGCGCGGCGGCGGTCAGACTTTGTTAATGTTGGACGCCTGCTTCCCCTTTGGGCCCTGCACCACGTCGAAGCTCACCTTCATGCCCTCCTTGAGGGTCTTGAAGCCCGCCATCTGGATGGCGGAGAAATGCGCGAACAGGTCTTCGCTGCCGTCATCCGGCGTGATGAAGCCATACCCCTTCGCGTCGTTGAACCACTTCACGGTGCCGGTCGCCATTGCCGCGTCCCTTGTGTTGGTTGGAGTACGCCGGGCGCCTCACCCGGGCCATGCTTGAAACTCATGTCGCCGCCGCCCTTTGCTCATGGCGTTACAGACAGCCTGAATCCAAACACAAGCGGCTTCTACCCGGCTTCCCAGGTGCAGTCAAGACCCCCCTGGCGCCGCATTGCACTCACCGAACACATTGATTAGGATAGCCATCAGCGGGTGGAGCAACGCCCGGCGATTCACCATTGCACGGAGTGCGGGAACGGAAACGAAAAGGGCATGTCCGATCGGATTGAGCTTGGCAGCGACTCCTAAGAGGCATGGCGCAGTTCAAGGACGACACTCTGCTCGAGGCGCGGCGGAGCAAACTGCAGCCGCCGCCGATGTTCAAGGTCATGCTGCTCAATGACGATTACACGCCGATGGAGTTCGTAGTGATGGTGCTGCAGAAGTTCTTCGGCATGACGCGCGAGCGCGCCACGCAGGTCATGCTGAAGGTGCACCGCGAGGGCATCGGGGTGTGCGGCGTGTATCCTCACGACATCGCCAGCACCAAGGTGCAGCAGGTCGCGGCGTACGCGCGGCGGCACCAGCACCCGCTGCAGTGTGTGATGGAGGAAACGTAGCATGATCGCCCAGGAGCTCGAAGTCAGCCTGCACATGGCGTTCGTCGAAGCGCGCCAGAAGCGGCACGAGTTCATCACCGTCGAGCACCTGCTGCTCGCGCTGCTCGACAACCCGACCGCGGCCGAGGTGCTGCGCGCCTGCGGCGCGAACCTCGACGAGCTGCGCAAGAGCCTCACCCAGCACGTCGCGGAGCAGACGCCGCGCATCGCCGCCGACCGCGAGGTGGACACGCAGCCCACGCTCGGCTTCCAGCGCGTCATCCAGCGCGCCATCCTGCATGTCCAGTCCTCGGGAAAGAAGGAGGTCACCGGCGCCAACGTGCTGGTGGCGATCTTCGGCGAGAAGGATTCGCACGCCGTGTACTTCCTGCAGCAGCAGGGCGTCACGCGCCTGGACGTCGTCAACTACATCTCGCACGGCATCACCAAGACGCCGCAGCCGCATTCCGGCAAAGCCGAGCAGGAGACCGGCGAGGAGGCGCAGGCCGAGCCCTCCAACAGCCCGCTCGACAACTACACGCAGAACCTGAACGCGCTGGCGCTTGCCGGCAAGATCGACCCGCTCATCGGCCGCGAGCGCGAGCTCGAGCGCGTCATCCAGACCCTGTGCCGCCGCCGCAAGAACAACCCCCTGCTGGTGGGCGAGGCCGGCGTCGGCAAGACCGCCATCGCCGAGGGGCTCGCACGCCGCATCATCGAGTCGAACGTTCCCGAGCTGCTCGCGCGCAGCACGGTGTACGCGCTCGACATGGGCGCGCTGCTCGCCGGCACCAAGTACCGCGGCGACTTCGAGCAGCGCCTGAAGGCGGTGCTGAAGCAGCTGGTGGACAACCCCAACGCCATCCTGTTCATCGACGAGATACATACGGTCATCGGTGCGGGCGCGGCCTCGGGCGGCACGCTCGATGCCTCGAACCTGCTCAAGCCCGTGCTCTCCACGGGGCAGCTGAAGTGCATCGGCGCCACCACCTACAACGAGTACCGCGGCGTGTTCGAGAAGGACCACGCGCTGTCGCGCCGCTTCCAGAAGATCGACGTCGTCGAGCCCTCGGTGGATGAGACGGTGGAGATCCTGAAGGGACTGAAGACCCGCTTCGAGGCGCACCACAGCGTCAAATACACGGCCAACGCGCTCAGCTCGGCGGCCGAGCTCTCGGCGCGCTACATCAACGACCGGCACCTGCCCGACAAGGCCATCGACGTCATCGACGAAGCGGGTGCGGCGCAGCGCATCGCGCCCAAGAGCCGGCAGAAGCGCATCATCGGCAAGGGCGAGATCGAGGAGATCGTCGCCAAGATCGCGCGCATCCCGCCGAGGAGCATCTCCAGCGACGACCGCGGCGCGCTCGCCAAGCTCGACCGCGACCTGAAGGCGGTGGTGTTCGGCCAGGACCTGGCCATCGACGCGCTCGCCGCGGCCATCAAGATGGCGCGCTCGGGCCTCGGCAACCCGCAGAAGCCGATCGGCTCGTTCCTTTTTTCCGGGCCGACGGGGGTCGGCAAGACCGAGGTGGCGCGCCAGCTCGCCTACTGCATGGGCATCGAGCTGATCCGCTTCGACATGTCGGAGTACATGGAGCGCCACGCGGTAAGCCGCCTGATCGGCGCGCCGCCGGGCTACGTCGGCTTCGAGCAAGGCGGGCTGCTGACCGAGGCGATCACCAAGAAGCCGTACGCAGTGCTGCTGCTCGACGAGATCGAGAAGGCGCACCCCGACATCTTCAACATCCTGCTGCAGGTGATGGACCACGGCACGCTCACCGACAACAACGGCAGGAAGGCGGATTTCCGCAATGTGGTGATCGTCATGACCACCAACGCGGGCGCCGAGTCGCTGATCAAGAACGCCATGGGC
>CAZAEG010000255.1:0-5585 GCA_964484035.1 uncultured Enterobacteriaceae bacterium
GCGACCCGAGATCTTTTCCTTGCGCTTCAGCGCGCCGCCCATCGCCAGCATGGAGACGTCGGCGAGGAACGCGAAGGCGGCCGACAGGCGCGTGATGTGCCGGTAGTAGTGACGCGTTTCCGGCGCCGTGCCGATCGGCGCGGTGGCGAACATGGAGCGCGAGAGCCCGTGCAGCAAGGTGCGCACGCCGTTGGAGAGCGTGTGCCCGACGTGGGCGGTGAACGCGTCGTCGAACTCGCGCGAAGCCTCCTCGCCCTGCATCTCCTTGGCGGCGCGCATCTCGCGCAGCACGTACGGGTGGCAGCGGATCGCGCCCTGGCCGAAAATGATGAGCGTGCGCGTGAGAATGTTGGCGCCCTCCACCGTGATGCCGACCGGCAGCACCTGATAGCCGCGCCCCACCCAGTTGTTCGGCCCGAGGCAGATGCCCTTGCCGCCATGGATGTCCATGGCGTCGTTCACGCAGGCGCGCGCGCCTTCGGTCATGTGGTACTTGACGATCGCCGAAATCACCGAGGGCTTCTCGCCCTGATCCACGGCGCCGGCGGTCATGACGCGCGTCGCCTCCATCATGTAGGCGTTCGCGGCGATGCGCCCGAGCGCTTCCTCGACGCCCTCGAGCTTGCCGATCGGCGTGTGGAACTGGCTGCGCACGCGTGAGTACGCGCCGGTGACGCGGGCGAGCGCCTTGGCGCCGCCCGCGGAGGACGCCGGCAGCGAGATCGAACGCCCGGCGGCGAGCGAGTTCATCAGCATCATCCAGCCCTTGCCCGCGTACTCGCGGCCACCGATGATCCAGTCGAGCGGCACGAACACGTCCTTGCCCCAGTTGGGGCCGTTCTGGAATGCGCCGTTCAGCGGCAGGTGACGCCGCCCGATGTTGACGCCCTGGGTCGCTGTCGGGATCAGCGCGCAGGTGATACCGAGGTCCTCATGGCCGCCGAGCAGGTGCTCCGGGTCGTACAGGCGGAAGGCAAGGCCGAGGAGCGTCGCCACGGGGCCGAGCGTGATGTAGCGCTTGTCCCAGGTGAGCCGCATGCCGAGCACTTCCTTGCCCTGCCAGTTGCCCTTGCAGACCACGCCGAAGTCCGGGATGGAAGCGGCGTCCGACCCGGCTTCCGGGCTGGTCAGCGCGAAGCAAGGGATCTCCTGACCCTTCGCGAGCCTCGGCAGGTAATGGTTCTTCTGCTCGTCGGTGCCGTAATGCAGCAGGAGCTCGGCGGGCCCGAGCGAGTTGGGCACCATGACCGTCACGGCGAGCGCGTTGCAGCGCGAGGAAAGCTTGGTCACGACCTCGGAGTGCGCGAGCGCCGAAAATCCCAGGCCGCCGTACTTCTTCGGGATGATCATGCCGAAGAAGCCCTGGTCCTTGAGGAACTGCCACAGGTGCGGCGGCAGATCGTAGCGCTCGTGCGTGACCTCCCAGTCGTCGGCCATGGCGCAAGCTTCCTCGACCGGACCGTCGACGAACGCCTGCTCCTCGGCGGTGAGCCGCGGCGCGGGCGTCGCCAGGAGCCGCTCCCAGTCCGGGCGGCCCGAAAACAGGTCCGCGTCCCACCAGACGGTGCCGGCGTCGATGGCTTCCTTTTCGGTCGGCGACATGTCGGGGAGGATGCGGCGGTACACGGCGAGCACCGGGTCGCTCAGGAGGCGCCGGCGCAGCGCCGGCAGGTTGAGCGCCAGGGCGAGCCCCAGGAACGCGGCGGCGAGCACCGCGTTGGTGGTCGCGCCGAAGCCCAGTATCACGGCCCAAGACGCGCCCATCACGCCGACGGCGGCGCTCCAGACGAAGATCGGCGCGCGCAGGGCGGCGAGCGCGAGGACTACGGCGAAGGTGGCGAAGGCAAAGGTGGTCATGACGGATATCCTCTCTTGCGCTTCAGGCTGCGATACGGACCTGCTGCGCGCCGGGGAGCGGCGCGAGCAGTCCCGCGCTCATGAACGCGGTCAGCCGATCCTCCAGCACGCGCGCGTCGTAGCGGTCCTCGGGCTTTGCCCCGGCGATGAGCTGCACGGTGTCGGTGGCCGCGAGCGTGTAGGCGAGGGTGCCGAACATGAAATGCATGCGCCACACCAGCTCGTCCTTGGGCAGCTCGGGCAGCGCGCGCACGAACGCCGTCTTGAAGCGCTCCATGGCAGGCGCATACATCTGGCCGATGAGCTGGCGGATCGACTTCGCCGGCTCGGTATAGGCGCGCCCGAGCAGGCGCGAGAACGTGCGACCGCCGCCGCGCGTATCCTCGATCATGCGCAGGCTCGCGCCGATGAAGGCGCGGATGATCGCCTCCGGCGTCAGCGCCTCGCCGTCGGCCTGCGCCTCCAGGCGCTCGAGCGCCGCGAGACGCTCGGCGTTCATCGGATCGAGCCGCCGCCGGAACACCGCCTCGACCAGCGCGTCCTTGGAGCCGAAGTGATAGTTGACCGCGGCCAGGTTGACGCCCGCCTTGGCCGTCAACATGCGCATCGAGGCGCTCTCGAAGCCGTGCTGCATGAACAGCTCTTCGGCGGCGTCGAGGATACGGGTCTGGGTTTCTTTCAGGGGCTTCAGGGCGCGCACGCTCATGGTCGGTCTCGATTCAAACGAACGTTTGAATGATAGGAAAAGAGCCCCTTAGTCGTCAAGGGGTTCGGCGGCTCCGGCTGCATTAGAATCCGCGCCTTCCATGACGAGCCCCCAGCCCGGCCCCGCTTCCGATTCGCCAGTGCGCCGCAGCGACTGGCGCGTGCTCGGGCTGCTCTTGCCGTACCTCTGGGAATACCGCGGGCGCGTGGCCATCGCGCTCGTGTTCCTCGTCGCCGCGAAGCTCGCCAATGTTGCCGTGCCGCTGGTCCTGAAGGAGGTGGTGGACGGGCTCGACCCGACGCTCGCGGTGCTGGCGGTGCCCGCGGCGCTGCTCGCCGCCTACGGCATCCTGCGCTTCTCGACGACGCTGTTCGCCGAGCTGCGCGACGTCATTTTCGTGCGCGTGGTGCAGCGCGCCATCCGCCGCGTGGCGCTCGGGGTGTTTCGCCACCTGCACGAGCTGTCGCTGCGCTTCCATCTGGAGCGCCAGACCGGCGGCATGACGCGCGACATCGAGCGCGGCACGCGCGGCATTTCCTCGCTGCTCAGCTACATGATCTTCTCCATTATCCCGGTGATCCTCGAGTTCGCTCTGGTGGCGGCGGTGCTGCTGGCGAAGTTCGACTGGCGCTTCGCCGCCATCACCTTCGGCGCGGTCGCCGCCTACCTCGCCTTCACCTTCGCCGTCTCCGAGTGGCGCATCGCCATCCGCAAGCGCGCCAACGAGCTCGATTCGAAAGCCAACACGCGCGCCATCGACAGCCTGCTCAACTACGAGACGGTGAAGTACTTCGGCAACGAGGAGTTCGAGGCGCGCCGCTACGACGAGAGCCTGATGCGCTACGAGGCGGCGGCCACCACCAGCGAGGCCTCGCTCGGCCTGCTCAACATCGGCCAGAGCCTGATCATCGCCCTGGCGGTGACCGCGCTCATGTTCCTCGTCGCCGAGGGCGTGGCGTCGCGCGCGCTGACGCTGGGCGACCTGGTGCTGGTCAACGGACTGCTGATCCAGCTCTACATTCCGCTCAACTTCCTCGGCATGGTGTACCGCGAGATCAAGCAGTCGCTCGCCGACATGGAGCGCATGTTCCGCCTCCTCGGCGAAAACCTCGAGGTGCGCGACCGGCCGGGCGCGCCCGCGCTCGCGGCCGGGCCGGCGTCGGTCGAGTTCCGCGACGTCGATTTCGGCTACGAGCCCGCGCGCCGCATCCTGCACGGCGTGAGCTTCAAGATCCCGGCCGGGCGGCGCGTGGCGGTCGTCGGGCACTCGGGCTCGGGCAAGTCGACGCTGGCGCGGCTCCTGTACCGCTTCTACGACGCGGGCGGCGGCGTCATTCGCGTGAACGGCGTCGACATCCGCGACGTGACGCAGAAGAGCCTGCGCGCGGCGATCGGCATCGTGCCCCAGGACACGGTGCTGTTCAACGACACCATCCTCTACAACATCCGCTACGGCCGGCCCGAGGCGGGCGCGGCCGAGGTGATCGCGGCGGCGCGCGCGGCGCACATTCACGATTTCATCGACAGCCTGCCGCTGAAGTACGAGAGCACGGTCGGCGAGCGCGGCCTCAAGCTCTCGGGCGGCGAGAAGCAGCGCGTGGCGATCGCGCGCGCCATCCTCAAGAACCCCCCGATCCTGATCTTCGACGAGGCCACCTCGGCGCTCGATTCCAAATCCGAGCGCGCGATCCAGACCGAGCTCGAGCGCATCGCGCGCGGCCGCACCGCGCTGGTGATCGCGCACCGCCTGTCTACGGTGATGGACGCCGACCAGATCCTGGTGCTCGACCATGGGCGCATCGTCGAGCGCGGCACCCACGGCGAGCTGCTCGCCGCGCAGGGCGAATACGCGCGCATGTGGGCGCTGCAACGCGAGGCGGCCCAGGCCGAAGCCGTGCTGGAGCGGGCCAAGGCCGCCTGAGGCCGCGGGGATATCTCACGTTTTTCCTGAATGTCAGGGGCTACCCCGTTCTTTTTGCTTGCATTTCGAGTTCTCGGCCCTTACACTGCCTCGGCCCAAGACTTCAAAGAACTGTCATGCGCCCAGGGGAACGCAGGCTCAACTCGCTTGAAATCATCGTCGCCGTGGGTGCGCTCGCGGCGGTGCTCTTTGTCAGCATCGGCTTTGCGCATGCGGGCGACGGGCCCAAGCTGCGCTCGGCCGTGGCGCTGGTGCAGGACGCCGAGAGCGGCGAGACGCTGTACGCGAAGAACAGCGAGACGATCCTGCCGATCGCCTCGATCACCAAGCTCATGACGGCCATCGTGGTGCTCGAGCGGGGGCTCGACCTGGAGGAGCGCGTGGTGGTGAGCGCCGCGGACGTGCGCGCGACGCGCGGCTCCCACGGCGGGCGGCTGCGCCCGGGCTCGGTGTTCACGCGCGATGAATTGCTGCTGGTGGCGCTGATGGCCTCGGACAACCGCGCGGCCGCGGCGCTCGGACGCACCTATCCGGGCGGCACCGACGCCTTCGTCGCGGCGATGAACGCCGAGGCCGCGCGCCTCGAGCTGCACGACACGCGTTTCGCCGATCCGACGGGGCTCTCGCAGCACAACGTATCCAGCGCGCAGGACCTGGCCCGCCTGGTGCGCGTAGCGCACGGCTATCCCCTGATCCGCGACTATTCCACACGCCCCAGCGCGCGCGTCGACACGCCGCGCGGGGGGATGCGCTTTCGGAACACCAACAGCCTGGTGCGTTTGCAGGCCTGGGACATCGAGCTCTCCAAGACCGGTTATCTCGACGTCGCCGGCCGCTGCCTGGTGATGCACTTGCGCGTCGCCTCGCGCGACCTGGTCGTGATCCTGCTCGACTCCTGGGGCAAGTACACGCGCGTCGCCGACGCCCGGCGCATCCGCAAGTGGCTCGAATCCAGCGCCGCGCGCGAGCCGCACGGCTAGGCCGCACCCGGTTCTACGGCTCGGTGGTGCCCGCGGACAGTTTCCGCGAGGACGTCATCGAGGGCCTGTCGCAGCCGCAGAAGGCGCTGCCGCCGAAGTACTTCTACGATGCCGAAGGCAG
>CAZAEG010000256.1:0-5785 GCA_964484035.1 uncultured Enterobacteriaceae bacterium
AGAAAAGCGCCTTGCCGCGCGCCTTGTCCTCGTCCGGGAGCGCCTTGGGCTGGTACACACCGAAGTCGACCGTGCCCGAGACGATCTTGCCCTTGCAGGTGCCGCAGGCGCCGTTCTTGCACCCGTAGGGCAGGATGAAGCTCTGGCGCAGCGCCGCCGCGAGCACGGTCTCGCCGTCCTCGACCTGGAACTGCTGACCGCTCGGCTGGATCGTGACGCTGTGCATGTCGCTAGAATGGCATCGATGAAGAAGCTGTCGATTGCGGGGTACGGCGACATCGCGCGCCGCGCCGCGAAGCGGTCCGCACTCGCGAAGGGCCGGATTCTACCGGCGCGCGTGGTCTACGTCAGCACGCCGGGCGAGGCCGCATGAGCGCGTTGCTGGTGTTCACCAATCTGCCGGAGCGCGCCGCCGCCGAGCGGCTCGCCGAGGCGCTTGTCGCGAAGCGGCTCGCGGCCTGCATCAACATCCTGGCGCCCTGCCGATCGGTATACCGCTGGCAGGGCGCCGTGCAGCACGAGGAAGAGCATCCCGTGCTCATCAAGACGACGCGCGCGGCCTATGCCGAGCTCGAGGCGGAGATCCGCGCGCGCCACCCGTACGAACTTCCGGAGATCGTTGCGGTCCCAATCGAGCGGGGGCTGCCGGCCTATCTCGACTGGGTAGCCGCGCAAACCGCGCCTTCCCGGTGATCCGACTCTTTTTAGCATGCCTGGCGCTCGCGGCGCCGCTGGCGCCGGTCGCGGCGGCCGAGGATCTGCTCGAGCCGGAGAAGGCGTTTCGATTCTCGGCACGGGCGCTCGGGTCCGATGCGCTCGAGGTGAGCTTCGCCATCGCCGAGGGCTACTACATGTACCGGGAGCGCTTCAAGTTCGAAGCGCAGAACGCCCGGCTGGGTGCGGCCGAGCTGCCGCGCGGCCTGCGCAAGCGGGACGAGTTCTTCGGCGACACCGAGGTCTATCGCAACGAAGTGCACATCCGCGTGCCGGTGGCCGCGGGGGCTGCGGACCCGCTGCAGCTCGTGGTCACGTCACAGGGCTGCGCCGACATCGGCGTGTGCTACGTGCCGATGGAATCGCGCGCCACGCTGCTTCTCGCCGCCGCGCCGTCGATGCCGGCGTTCAGCGAGGCGCCGCGCAGCGTGCCCGCAGCGCCGCGCTGGTCGATCTACGCCAGCGACCGGGACATCGCGGCGCTGTTCAACGGCAACTTCCTGCTCGTCATCGCCGGCTTCTTCGGCTTCGGGCTGCTGCTCACGTTCACGCCATGCGTGTTGCCGATGATCCCGATCCTGTCCTCGATCATCGCCGGTGAGGGCCGCAACCTCGACAAGCGGCGTGCGTTCGCGCTTTCGGCGAGCTACGTGCTCGGCATGGCGCTCGCCTATGCCGCCGCGGGGATCGCCGCCGCGTACTCCGGCACGCTCATCGCCGCGGCACTGCAGAATCCATGGGTGCTCGGCGCCTTCGCCGCAGTGTTCGTGTGGCTGGCGCTGTCGATGTTCGGGCTGTACGACATAGCGCTGCCCGGGTTCCTGCACCAGCGCCTGTCGTCGGCGCACCAGTGCCTGCGCGGCGGGCGCATCGCCTCGGTCGCCGCCATGGGCATGCTCTCGGCAGTGATCGTCAGTCCCTGCGTCGCGGCGCCGCTCGCCGGGGCGCTGCTCTACATCTCGCAGACCCGCGACGTGGCGCTCGGCGGCGCAGCGCTTTTCGCGATGGCGCTCGGCATGGGTGTACCGCTCATGGTGATCGGCGTGTCGGAGGGCGCGCTGCTGCCGAAGGCGGGGCCATGGATGAACGGCGTGAAGAAGTTCTTCGGCGCGCTGTTGCTGGCGGTGGCGATCTGGATCGCCTCGCCGGCGCTGCCGGACGCCGCGGTCATGCTGGCGTGGGCGGCGCTGCTGGTGGGCTCGGGCGTGTACCTGCGCGCGCTCGATCGGCTGCCTACGGAGGCAAGCGGCCCGGCGCGCCTCGGCAAGGCGCTGGGTATCTTCGCGCTGGTCGCGGGCATTGCGCTGCTGATCGGGGCGCTCGCCGGCAGCCGCGACCCTTTGCGTCCGCTCGCGGGGCTCGCGGGCGAGGCGCGCGAGGCGCCCGTTGCGTTCGAGCGCGTGAACTCGCCGGGCGAGCTCGATGCGGCGCTGCGCTCTCCCGGCAAGCCGGTGATGCTCGATTTCTATGCCGACTGGTGCGTGTCGTGCAAGGAGATGGAGGCGTTCACCTTCAGCGACGTGCGCGTGCGCCGGCAGCTCGGGCGCATGCTGCTCTTGCAGGCCGACGTCACCGGGAACAATGCCGAGCACCAGGCGCTGCTCAAGCGCTTCTCGCTGTTCGGCCCGCCGGGCATCATCTTCTTCGATGCGCAGGGCCGCGAGATCCGCGGGGTGCGCGTCGTCGGCTACCAGGATGCCAAGCGCTTCCTGAAGACGCTCGAGCTCGCCGTCGCCGACTGAGCGCAGCCATGCGGCGCCACCTGCAAGGGATCGATCATGCCGTGATCCTGGTGCGCGATCTCGGCAAGGCGCAGAAATCGTACGCGCGCATGGGCTTCACGCTCACGCCGCGCGGTTTTCATACGCTCGGCTCGCAGAACCACTGCCTCATGTTCGGGCGCGACTACGTGGAGTTGCTCGCGGTGCCCAAGCCGCACCCCGCGATGCGGTACTTCACCGATTTCCTGGCTCAAGGCGAAGGTCTCGGCGCGCTCGCGCTTGCCACCGACGACGCGGGCGGGATGTATGCCGAGCTGGCGGCGGACGGAATCGCCGCGGACGCGCCGCTCGATTTTTCGCGCCCGGTCGAGGGCCTGGGCGAGGCGCGCTTTCGCATCGTGCAGTTGCCGCCCGACGCTTCGCCCGGCTGCCGCATGTTCGCGTGCCAGCATTTCACGCGCGACATCGTGTGGCGCCCGGAATTCCAGGGCCATGCGAACGGCGCGACGCAGATCGCCGCGGTCGCGGTGGTGGTGGAGGACACGGAGCGTGCGGCCTCGGCCTACGCGAACCTGTTCGACGTGCGGCCGCAGGAGATCGACGAAGGGCTGCTGGTGCAGACCGGCAGCGCGCCGATCGCGCTCGCCTCGCGCTGGAAGCTGGGCCACCGCCTGCACGGCGTGGGCCTGCCGCTGCGCGCGCGGCCGCTGGTGGCGGCACTGTTCATCCGCGTCGCCGATCGCGCGCACGCCGCGGACGTCCTGCGGCGCAATGGCATGAAGGCGGTGCAGCTGGTCGATGGGTCGCTCGCCGTGAACGCCGAGGACGCGCACGGCATCGCGGTCGTTTTCGGGTAGGGTGGACCGGGGCCCACCCTACAGCTTGCGCAGCTCGCGCGCGGCCTCGAGCGCGAAATAGGTGAGGATACCGTCGGCGCCGGCGCGCTTCATGGCGAGCAGCGTCTCCAGCACGCAGCTGCGCGGCAGCCATCCCCGGTCGATCGCGCCGCGCAGCATCGCGTACTCGCCCGAGACCTGGTAGACGTAGGTCGGCGCCCTGAACTCGTCCTTCACGCGCCGCACGATATCGAGGTACGGCAGGCCCGGCTTCACCATCACCATGTCGGCGCCTTCGGCAAGGTCGAGGCCGACTTCCCACAGGGCCTCGTCGGAGTTCGCCGGGTCCATCTGATAGGTCTGCTTGTCGCCCTTGCCGAGGTTCTTCGCCGAGCCGACGGCGTCGCGGAACGGGCCATAGAAGCCCGATGCGTATTTCGCCGCGTAGGCGAGGATCTTGGTGTGGATGTGGCCGGCCTTTTCGAGCGCGGCGCGGATGCGGCCGATGCGGCCATCCATCATGTCGGAGGGCGCGACGATGTCGACGCCGGCGCGTGCCTGGCACAGGGCCTGCTTCTCCAGCGCGGCCAGCGTCACGTCGTTGACGATATAGCCGGACTTGTCGACGACGCCGTCCTGGCCGTGCGAGGTGTAGGGATCGAGCGCGATGTCGGTCATGATGCCGAGCTCCGGAAAGCGCTTCTTCAGCGCCGCCGCCGCGCGCGGCACCAGCCCCTTCGCATTGAAGGCTTCGCGCCCGTCGAGCGTCTTCAGCTTCTGCTCGATCACCGGGAACAGCGCCAGCACCGGAATGCGCAGCCTCAGGCATTGCTCGGCGACCGGGAGAAGCCGGTCCAGCGTCATGCGCTCGACGCCAGGCATCGAAGCCACATGCTCCATACGGTCTTTCCCCTCGAGGATGAAAACGGGGTAGATGAGATCGTTCGCGCTGAGCACGGTCTCGCGCATCAGGCGGCGCGAGAAATCGTCGCGGCGCATGCGCCGCATGCGCACCGCTGGGAACTGCCCGTAGATCTTCATAGTGCTGATTTTTCTGCAGGTTTCGGAACGCGGAACTTTCCGCGCGGCAGCCAATCTTACATCGTAGACGATGTTGATCGTCTCCCGCTTCTCCTCCCTGAGCGGGTTGCCTTAATCCCAATTAAGGCGTTTTGCCCCCGGTTTATATCCCCTTTGCCGGGGGTCTTTTATTCTTCGCGCGCTGCCCGCAACCACTCGTCGAGCAGCGCGCGTGCTGCTTCCACCCCTTCGCCGCTGTGGCTGGAAAAGAGCAGCACGTGCGCGCCCGGGTCCGTGGAGGCGAGGCGCGCGCGCGCGCTGCGCAGCGCTGCGTCGCGCTCGCTGCGCGAGAGCTTGTCGCATTTTGCCAGCAGTACGAGCAGCCGCCCGCCTGCCGGGCGCAGCCAACGCAGCAGATGCTCGTCGTGCGCTGTGAACGTGCGCCTCGCATCCATCAGCACCACGACGCCCGCCAGGGAATCACGCGTTTCCAGATAGCCGCCCACCAGCTGGTTCCACTGCGCGCGCACTGCCTGGGGCACGCGCGCGTAGCCGTAACCCGGCAGGTCCACCAGCCGGCCGCGGCCGCCGAGATCGAAGAAGTTGATGGTCTGCGTACGGCCCGGCGTCTTGGAGAAGAACGCCAGCCGCCGTCGCCTGGTCAACGCGTTGATGGCACTCGACTTGCCGACGTTCGAGCGCCCGGCGAACGCCAGTTCGGGCACATCCGGCGGCGGCAGGCCGCCGCTCACCCCAGCGGAAACCAGGAATTCGACGCGGGAAAACGCGCTGCTGGATTCCGGCATGGATGAAATTCTAATAAAATGAGGCGTTTCCTACCGATTCCGGGGAGTTGCAGAATGAATTGCATGCTGGCGGCGCTTGCCGCCACGGGGCTGTTGTGGGCCGCGCCAGCCGCGGCGCAGAACGCCGCCAAGCCCGATCTCGCCAAGGGCGAGCAGCTCGCCAAGCAAGTATGCGCTGCCTGCCATGCCGCCGACGGCAATAGCGTCGCACCTGCCAATCCGAAGCTCGCCGCGCAGCATGCGAACTACCTCTACAAGCAGCTCACCAATTTCAAGGCCGAAGGCGGCAAGAAGGTGGCGCGCGAGAGTGCGCTGATGGCCGGAATGGTGGCCAATCTTTCCGACGCGGACATGCGCGCGCTGGCGGCGTTCTACGCGTCGCAGAAGCCGAAGCCCGCTGCGGCCAGCGACAAGGACCTCGCGGCACTCGGCCAGAAGATCTGGCGTGGCGGCATCGCCGAGAAGAGCGTAGCGGCTTGCGCGGGGTGCCACGGTCCCGACGGCGCCGGCATCCCCGGGCAGTATCCGCGGCTCGCCGGGCAGTTCGCGGAATATGTCGACGCGCAACTCAAGCTGTTCCGCGCGGGCGGGCGCGCCAACGATCCGAACGGCATGATGCGCGGCGTCGCCGCGCGCATGAGCGACCAGGAGATCAGGGCGGTCGCCGAGTACGCCGCCGGCTTGCGCT
>CAZAEG010000257.1:0-11119 GCA_964484035.1 uncultured Enterobacteriaceae bacterium
CCATCGAGGCGATCGAGAAGGCGGCCAACACCGGCAAGATCGGCGACGGCAAGATCTTCGTGTTCGAACTCGAAAAAGTCATCCGCATCCGCACCGGCGAGACCGATGCGGAGGCGCTCTAGGGAGACGCACATGAAGAAGCTGTCCGCACTCATTGCGCTGCTCGCGTCGTCCGCCTTCGCGGGCACCGCGCTCGCGGCGCCGACGGTCGACAAGGGCGACACCACGTGGATGATGACCGCCACGGCACTCGTCATCCTGATGACCATTCCGGGTCTGGCGCTGTTCTACGGCGGCATGGTGCGCGCCAAGAACACGCTCTCGGTGCTCATGCAGGTGTTCGTCACCTTCTGCGTGATCTCGGTCGTCTGGGTGATCTACGGCTACTCGATCGCGTTCACGGGAGGCAGCGCCTTCCTGGGCGGGCTGTCGAAGATGTTCCTGTCGGGTGTCACGGGCGATTCGCTCGGCGCGACGTTTTCCAAGGGCGTTGCCATCCCCGAGCTGACATTCGTCGCCTTCCAGCTCACCTTCGCGGCCATCACCTGCGGCCTGATCGTCGGCGCGTTCGCCGAGCGCATCAAGTTCTCCGCGGTGCTGGTGTTCGCGGTGCTCTGGTTCACCTTCGCCTACGCGCCGATGGCGCACATGGTGTGGTACTGGGACGGCCCCGATGCCATCACCGACGCGAAGAGCCTCGACGCGGTCACCGCCGCGGCGGGCTGGCTATGGCAGAAGGGCGCGCTCGACTTCGCCGGCGGCACCGTCGTGCACATCAACGCCGGCGTCGCGGGCCTGGTAGGCGCCTGGGTGATCGGCAAGCGGATCGGCTACGGCAAGGAAGCCATGCCGCCGCACAGCCTGCCGCTCACCATGGTCGGCGCCTGCATGCTCTGGGTGGGCTGGTTCGGCTTCAACGCCGGCTCCAACCTGGAGGCGACCGGGGTCGCCGCCATCGCGTTCCTCAACACCATCGTCGCCACGGCGGCGGCCGTGCTGTCCTGGCTGCTGGCGGAGAGCATCGCCCGCGGCAAAGCCTCGGCACTCGGTGCCGCCTCGGGCGCGGTGGCCGGCTTGGTGGCGATCACCCCGGCCTGCGGCTTCGTCGGCATCATGGGCGGCCTGGTCATCGGGCTGGTGGCGGGCGTGGCCGGCTTCTGGGGCGTGAACGGCTTGAAGAAGCTGCTGGGCGCCGACGACTCGCTCGACGTGTTCGGCGTGCACGGCGTGTGCGGCATCGTCGGCGCGCTGCTGACGGGCGTGTTCGCCGCGCCGTCGCTCGGCGGCTCGGGCATCTGGGACTATGTCGCCAACAAGGCGTCCCCCGACTATTCGATCTGGGGCCAGATCGTTACGCAGGGCACCGGCGTGCTCACCACCATCGTCGTGTCCGGCGTGGTCTCGCTGATCGCCTTCAAGCTCGTCGATCTCACCCTCGGCCTGCGCGTTCCCGAGGAAGCGGAGCGCGAGGGCCTCGACACCACCTCGCATGGCGAGGCGGCGTACAAGATGTAGGTGTAACGCAGTCTCCTCCTAGGTCTCAACCCCTAGTTCACGGGGCGCGCAAGCGCCCCGCTTTTTTTGGCGGGGCGGCGCGACCGCCTATACTGCGGCGGGACAGCGATGAACGCCGCCGAGCACCTGCTGGGCGAGGACGCACTCGCGCGCCATGGCGCGCGCACGGCGCTCGTCTGCGCGCAGCGCATGCTGACGTATCGCGAGCTCGCCGCAGACATGGCGCGCGCGGCCAACGCGCTGCGCGCGCGGGGCGTACAGCCCGGCGAGCGCGTGCTGCTCCTGATGCGCGACACGCCCGAGTTCGTCGCCACCTGGCTCGGCGCGGTGCACGCCGGCGCCGTGGCCGTCGGATTGAACAGCAAGCTCACCGAGGCCGATTACCGGCACATGATCGCCGACAGCCAGGCGCGGCTGCTGATCGCCGACGAGGGCCTGGTTCCCGTGCTCGGGTCGCTCGCGGCGCAACTGGAGGGCGAGTGGCGCCTGGTGCGCGGCGCCGACTGGCGGGCGCAGATTGCGGGCGCCGCACCGCATGCCGAAGCACGATCGGTGCGTCCGGAGGAACCCGCCTTCTGGCTGTTCTCGTCCGGGACCACCGGAAGTCCCAAGGTAATCGTGCATGCGCACAAGAGCGTCCTCGTCGCGGGCCAGGCGCAGCGCGAGGTGCTCGGGCTGGGGCCCGGCGACCGGGTGTTCGCGACCTCGAAGCTGTTCTTCGCCTACGCATTGGAGACCGGCATGCTGGGTCCGCTCGCGCTCGGCGCGACCACGATCCTGCATGCAGACTGGGCGGACGTCGAGCAGATCCGCGCCATCGTCGCGCGGCACAAGCCCACGGCCGTGTTCAGCGTGCCGACGTTCTATCGCCGGCTGCTCGGGCTGCAGCCGGAGCAGCTGGCGCCGTTCCGGGACGTGCGTCATTACGTTTCCGCGGGCGAGCGGCTGCCGCAGACGGTGTACGAAGGCTGGCGCGCGGCGATCGGGCGCGAGATTCTCTCCATCTACGGCATGTCCGAGACTTTCTGCGTCATCATGATGACGCCGCCCGGCGGCGCGGGGGCGCTAAGGAGCGGCAAGCCGCTCGCGGGCGTGCAGGTGCGCCTGCTCGCCGACGGCGCCCGGGAGGTTGCGAACGGCGACCCCGGCGTGCTGTGGGTGCGCCACCCCGCGCTCAGCTCGGGCTACGCCAACCGGCCCGAGGCGACGAGTGAGCAGTTCCGCGACGGCTGGTTCTGCACCAAGGACGTCTTCGTGCGCGACGCTCAGGGCTACTACTCCCATCAGGGCCGCAGCGACGAGCTGCTGAAGGTCGCGGGCCAGTGGGTGCAGCCCGGGGAGCTGGAGGAAGCGGTACTCGGCCTGTCCTCGGTCGCCGAAGCGGCCTGCGTGGCGGTGCCGGATGGTGACGGCTTCGAGCGCCTGGCGCTGTTCGTCGCGGCGCGCGGCGTCGACGCGCAATCCGCGCTCGCCGCCGCGGCCGCGGCCTGCGAGGAAAAACTGCCGCGCCACAAGCGGCCGAAGTGGATACTGCCGGTCGCCGAGCTGCCGCGCACCGCCACCGGCAAGATACAGCGCTTCAAGCTGCGCGAACTGCTCGCGCAGGAGCGCGGCCGCAAGGCATAGAATCCGCGTTTTTCCCCGACGAGGTCAGCATGGCTCATGTCATCCCGCTGTGGTTGCCGCCCTCGCTGCCGCTCGCCGGCGGCGGCGACAGCTTCCCGGTGCGACGCATCTTCTGCGTCGGCCGCAACTACGCCGAGCACCAGAAGGAAATGGGCGGCAGCGGCCGCGAGCAGCCGTTCTTCTTCATCAAGAGCGCGCATGCGCTGGTGCCGGGAGGCGGCGACGTGCACTATCCCCCCAAGACTTCGAACTTGCACTACGAGACCGAGCTCGTGGTGGCGCTCGGCAAGGGCGGGCGGCGCATCCCGGCAGCGCGCGCCAACGATCACGTGTACGGCTATGCCGTGGGGCTCGACATGACGCGCCGCGACCTGCAGCAGTGGGGCAAGGACCATGGCCGGCCGTGGGACTTCGGCAAGGATTTCGACGAGGCCGCGCCCTGCAGCAGCCTGGTGCCGGCCGCGAAGATCGGCCACCCCGCCAAGGGCACGATCTGGCTGCAGGTCAACGGCAAGGAACGGCAGAAGGCGGATCTCGCCGACATGATCTGGTCGGTGCCGGAGCAGATCGCCTACCTCTCCGAGTACTACACGCTCGAGCCCGGCGACGTCATCTATGCGGGCACGCCCGCGGGCGTCGGACCCGTCAAGCCGGGCGACGAGATGCATGCCCACATCGACGGCGTGGGCGAACTCAAGGTGAAGATGCTGCCCGCGCTGTGAAGCTGTACACGTACTTCCGCAGCTCGGCGGCGTTCCGGGTGCGCATCGCGCTGAACCTGAAGGGACTCGCCTATGAACCGGCGTTCGTGCACCTGGGCAAGGGCGAGCATCGCCAGCCGGCCTATGCCGCGGTCAATCCTCAAGGCCTGCTGCCGGCGCTGGAGGTCGACGGCGCGCTCCTCGCGCAGTCGATCGCGATCATGGAATATCTGGAGGAGGCCCATCCGCAGCCGCCTCTCCTGCCGAAGCATCCCCTGGGGCGCGCGCGCGTGCGGAGCCTGTCGCTGATCGTCGCCTGCGAGATTCATCCGCTCAACAATCCGCGCGTGCTGAAATACGTCAAGAACACGCTCGGCCACAGCCAGGAAGAAATCGATGCCTGGTACCGGCACTGGATCGCCGACGGCCTGGCCAAGCTGGAAGCCGAGCTGGAACGGCCCGGCACGGGACGGCACTGCCACGATGATGCGCCGAGCATGGCGGACTGTTGCCTCGTGCCGCAGATATTCAACGCGCAGCGCTTTGCGTGCGACCTCAAGCCGTACCCCACGGTGATGCGCGTGTTCGATGCTTGCATGCGGCTCGAGGCCTTCGATCGCGCGCAGCCCGACAAGCAACCCGACGCGGAGTCGCCATGAGCAAGCTCCACGGCTATCGCAAGTATCGTCCGCGCACCCAGCCCGCGTACGACTTTCCGCCCTACGCCTCTACCGCCAAGCGCCATCCGACGCGGCCGCTGGTGATCGCGCCGCAGACGCTCTCGGAGATCACCGGGCCCATGTTCGGCTACGACGATTTGAAGCCCACGGACCACGATCTTACGCGACAGCACGCAGGCGACCCGATCGGCGAGCGCATCATCGTCAGCGGTCGCGTGCTCGACGAGAACGGGCGGCCGGTGCCGCACACCCTCGTCGAAGTCTGGCAAGCGAACGCCGCGGGTCGCTACCCGCACAAGACCGATCGGCACGATGCGCCCGTCGACCCGAATTTCTCCGGCGCCGGGCGCACGCTCACCGACGCCAAGGGGCGCTACCGCTTCGTCACGATCCGTCCCGGCGAGTATCCCTGGCGCAACCACTACAACGCCTGGCGCCCCGCGCACATCCATTTCTCGCTGTTCGGGCGCGCGTTCCTCACGCGCCTGGTGACGCAGATGTACTTCCCGGGAGATCCGCTACTGCCCCTCGACCCCATGTACATGAGCATTCCCGACGAAAGGGCGCGCCGGCGCCTGGTGTCGCAGTTCGACCTGGAGAACACGGTGCCGGAGCACGCGCTTGCCTACCGTTTCGACGTCGTGCTGCGCGGACGCGCGGCGACGCCAATGGAGCGCCCCTAATGCTCGTCGCGAGCGGCTCGCAGACGGTCGGGCCCTACCTGCACATCGGGCTCACCTGGCTCAACACGGATCGCATCGCGGGCCCGGGGGTGAAGGGCGAGCGGGTGGTGATCCAGGGCCGGCTTGTCGACGGCGACGGCGTGGGCGTCGCCGACGGCCTCGTGGAGATCTGGCAGGCGAACGCCGCGGGCAAGTACGCGCACCCGGACGATCGCCAGAAGAAGGCGCTGGAGAAGGGCTTTCGCGGCTTCGGGCGCATCCCGACCGACGCCAAGGGCCGTTTCCGCTTCAGCACCGTGAAGCCCGGCCGCGTGCCCGGCCCCGCGGGCAAGCTGCAGGCGCCGTACCTGTCGGTGACGGTGTTCATGCGCGGGCTGCTCAAGCAGCTCTCGACCCGTATCTATTTTCCCGGCGATCCGGCCAACGCGCAGGACCCGGTATTGAAGCGGGTTCCCGCGGGCCGGCGCGCGACGCTCCTCGCCCGGCGCAAGGCGCGCGGCGTGCTGGAGTGGAACATCGTCCTGCAGGGCAGGGACGAGACGGTGTTCTTCGACTTCTGACCCTAGGCGGCGCGCAACGCCGCTTTCAGCGCCTCGGGTATCGCCAGGCCGCGCAGGCGCGTGCCGGGCCCGTTGTCGAATCTCGCCCACACGCGCTTTTCCGCGCCGCGCGCAAGCGCCATGCCATCGGCGCGCAGCACCTCGTGGGCGACGGTGAAGGACTTGCCGCCGAACTGTTCGATCCTCGAGTGCACCTCGCAGCGGTCGCCATGCTCGGCGGGATAGAGGAACTGGCAGTGCGCGGACACCAGCGGCATGGCGAGGTGCTCGGCGCGCATGCGCTTGGCGTCGTAGCCGACTCCCGCGAACATCGCCCAGCAGGCGACGTCCATCCAGCGGAAGTAGGTGGGATAAAAGATGATGCCCGCCGGGTCGCAGTCGCCCCAGTGCACCTGGCAGGCGAACGTGGCGGTGATCGAGCGGAACTGCGCTTCGCTCAGCACTGTTCCCACGGCAGCCCTGCGAAGCGCCAGCCGGCGAGCGAGTTGCGCTGGTGCTTGTCGTTCAGCTCGCCCTCGAACCCGTGCTGCACGTTGTACACCTGGGTGAAGCCCGCGCGCTCGAGCTCCTCGCCCGCTTCCTTCGAGCGGTTGCCGCTGCGGCAAATGAGCACCACCGGGCGCGTCGTGTGATTGGTCCCGGCGAGCTTCTTCACCTGACCGACGAAATGCGGGTTCACGGCCCAGTCCGGGCCGTCGTTCCATGCCACGTGCAGCGCGCCCGCCGGGTGGCCGACGAACAGGTATTCCATCTCGCTGCGGCAGTCGATGAGCAGCGCATCGGCATGCGCCTTCAGGAATTCGTACGCTCGCTTGGGCTCAAGGTGGTCCATGGAGGGACCGCATTATACGCGTAAGCGTTTGACAGAGCAGCACTAAGTAGGCACACTGCGGCATTCGCGCCGATTTGATGTTCAGCTTGCGGGCGCGTTACAAATACCGCTAAAGAGACGTGCCGAGACGCCCGTTTCCGCGCAAGCCGAACGGGCGTTTTGTTTTTTGCGGCTGCCTATGACGCATAGCGACCGAACCGCACAACTGCAAGCTCTCCTCGCCGAGCGCATCCTCGTGCTCGACGGCGCCATGGGCACCATGATCCAGCGCGAGCGCCTGGACGAGGCGCAGTTTCGCGGCGAGCGCTTTCGCGGCTGGCCGCGCGACCTGCGTGGCAACAACGACCTGCTCGTGCTGACGCAGCCCGAGCTGATCCGGCGCATCCACGCACAGTACCTCGAGGCGGGCGCGGACATCGTCGAGACCAACACCTTCAACTCGACCGCCGTCTCGATGGCGGATTACGGCATGGAGCGCCTGGCCGCGGAGCTCAATCTCGCCGCGGCGAAGCTCGCGGTCGACGCGACGCGCGCCGCGCAAGCCAAAGACCCCGGGCGTCCGCGCTTCGTCGCCGGCGTGCTCGGCCCGACCACGAAGACGGCGTCGATATCCCCGGACGTGAACGATCCGGGCTTTCGCGCGGTCAGCTTCGACCAGCTGGTGGCGGCGTACGGCGAGGCGGCGCAGGCCCTGGCCGAGGGTGGCGTCGACCTGATCCTGGTGGAGACGGTATTCGATACGCTGAACGCCAAGGCGGCGCTGTTCGCCCTGGACGCGCTGTTCGAGCGGCGCGGCACGCGCCTGCCGGTGATCGTCTCGGGCACGATTACCGATGCCTCTGGACGCACCCTTTCCGGGCAGACCACGGAAGCGTTCTACAACTCGGTGCGCCACGCGCGGCCGCTAGCCGTCGGTCTCAATTGCGCGCTGGGGGCGAAGGAATTGCGTCCCTACGTCGAAGAGCTCTCGGGGATCGCGGCGGCGTTCGTTTCCTGCCACCCCAACGCGGGCCTGCCGAACGCGTTCGGCGAATACGACGACACGCCCGAGAACATGGCCGCGATCACGGGCGAGTGGGCAAGGAGCGGCTGGCTCAACATCGTCGGCGGCTGCTGCGGCACCACCGCCGAGCACATCCGCGCCCTGGCCGAGGCGGTGCGCGGCGTTGCGCCGCGGCGCGTTCCGGCGCTGCCGGCGCAACTGCGCCTGTCCGGGCTCGAGCCGCTCAACGTGGGCGCCGATGCGCTCTTCGTCAACATCGGCGAGCGCACCAACGTCACCGGTTCCAAAGCGTTCGCGCGCCTGATCCTCGCCGGCGACTATGCCGAGGCGCTCTCCGTCGCGCGCCAGCAGGTGGAAAACGGGGCGCAGATCATCGACGTCAACATGGACGAGGCGATGCTCGACTCGCAAGCGGCCATGCACCGCTTCCTGACCCTCGTAGCCGCCGAACCCGACATCGCGCGCGTGCCGGTGATGATCGACAGTTCCAAGTGGAGCGTGATCGAGGCCGGCCTGAAGTGCGTGCAGGGCAAGAGCATCGTCAATTCGATCAGCATGAAGGAAGGCGAACAGGAGTTCCTGCGCCAGGCGCGGCTCGCGCGCCGCTACGGCGCGGCGGTGGTGGTGATGGCCTTCGACGAGCAGGGCCAGGCCGACACGCTCGAGCGGCGCACCGCCATCTGCCGCCGCGCCTACGAGCTGCTGACGACGCAGGCCGGCATGCCGGCCGAGGACATCATCTTCGATCCGAACATCTTCGCCGTGGCCACGGGGCTCGAGGAGCATGCGCGCTACGCCCTGGACTACATCGAGGCGGCGCGCTGGATCCGGCAGAACCTGCCGCATACGCAGGTCTCAGGCGGGCTGTCGAACCTCTCGTTCTCGTTCCGCGGCAACGACGCCGTGCGCGAAGCCATGCACACGGCGTTCCTGTACCACGCCGTGCGCGCCGGCATGTCGATGGGAATCGTCAATGCCGGGCAGCTCGGCGTGTACGAGGAGATCGAGCCGCAGTTGCGCGAGCGCGTCGAGGACGTGATCCTCAACCGGCGCGACGACGCCACCGAGCGGCTGATCGAATTCGCCGAGAACGTCAAGCGGGGCGGCAAGGCGGCAAAGGCAGACGATGCCTGGCGGCGCGCGCCGGTGCGCGAGCGCCTGGTGCACGCGCTGGTGACAGGCACTGCGACCCACGTCGTTGCGGACACCGAGGCGGCGCGCCTCGAGGCGGCGCACGCCATCGACGTGATCGAAGGGCCGCTGATGGAGGGCATGAACGTGGTGGGCGACCTCTTCGGCGCCGGCAAGATGTTCCTGCCGCAGGTGGTGAAGTCGGCGCGGGTGATGAAGCAGGCGGTGGCGCACCTCGTACCCTACATCGAGGCGGAGAAGGCGAAAAGCGGCGAGGGCGGGCGTCCCAAGGGCAAGATCGTCATCGCCACGGTGAAGGGGGACGTGCACGACATCGGCAAGAACATCGTCGCCGTGGTCCTGCAGTGCAACAACTACGAGGTGCTGAACCTCGGCGTCATGGTGCCGGCGCAGAAGATCCTGGAGACGGCGCGCGTGGAGAAGGCCGACGCCATCGGACTTTCCGGGCTCATCACGCCCTCGCTCGAGGAGATGGCGCACGTTGCGCGCGAGATGGAGCGCGAAGGATTCACGCTGCCGCTGCTCATCGGCGGCGCGACCACCTCGCGCGCGCACACGGCGGTCAAGATCGCACCCAACTACTCGGGTCCCGTGGTGTACGTGCCGGATGCCTCGCGCTCGGTGCCGGTGACGCAGAGCCTGCTGTCGAAGGACGCGCGCGAGGCCTACGTCGCCGAGGTGCGCGCGGACTACGACAAGCTGCGCCGCCAGCACGCCGAGAAGAAGGGACCGGGGCCGCTGCTCGCGCTCGCGCGCGCCAGAGAGCTCGGCTACGCCGCCGACTGGAAGGCCTATGCGCCGCCGGCGCCGGCTCGGCCGGGCCTCAGCGTGCTCGCCAACTACCCGCTGGAGAAGCTTGCGCCGTACATCGACTGGGGGCCGTTGTTCCAGACCTGGGAGCTCTCCGGTGCGTACCCGAAAATCCTCGAGGATCCGGTGGTCGGCAGCGAGGCGCGCAAGCTGTTCGCCGATGCGCAGGCCTTCCTGCGAAAGATGATCGACGGGCGCTGGGTGCGCGCGAGCGGCGTCTGCGGCCTCTATCCGGCGGTGCGGGTCGGCGACGACATCGAGATCTTCCGCGACGCGTCGCGGCGCGAGGTGCTGATGACCTGGCACAACCTGCGCCAGCAGAACCAGAAGCCCACCGGCAACGCCAACCAGTGCCTCGCCGACTACGTGGCGCCGAAGGAGTCGGGCGTGCCGGACTGGGTCGGCGCCTTCGCCGTCACGGCGGGCCTCGGCATGGACCGGAAGCTCGCCGAATTCGAGCGCGCGCACGACGACTACTCGGCGATCATGCTCAAGGCGCTTGCCGACCGGCTCGCCGAAGCATTCGCCGAGCACCTGCACGAGCGCGTGCGGCGCGAGTACTGGGGCTATGCCGCGGACGAGGCGCTCGACAACGCCGCGCTCATCGCCGAAAAGTATCGCGGCATCCGCCCGGCGCCGGGCTACCCCGCGTGCCCCGATCACACCGAGAAGGCGGCGCTGTTCGCGCTGCTCGATGCACCGAAGCACGCCGGCATGACGCTCACCGAGTCCTACGCCATGCTGCCGGCGGCCGCAGTGTCGGGCTTCTACCTGTCGCACCCGGCGGCGCGCTACTTCGCTGTCGGCAAGATCGGCCGCGACCAGATCGAGGACTACGCGCGGCGCAAGGGCATGCGCGTTGCGGAAGCCGAACGCTGGCTGGCGCCGTACCTCGCTTACGATCCCGAGCAGCAGGCGCAGGCCGCATAGCTATAATGCGGCGCGCAGCGCAACCGGAGGCATGACATGGGCAAGGGCGACAAGAGAACGCGGCGCGGCAAGATCTACAAGGGCAGCTACGGCAAGTCGCGGCCGCAGCGCGTGAAGAAGGCGAAGAAGCCGTCCTGAGCCCCAAGCTCATCGTCGGTCTGGGCGCGCTGCTCGCCGCGACGAGCGTCGTCCTGGGCGCGTTCGGTGCGCATGCGCTGAAGGCGCGCCTGCCGGCAGAGCTGCTGGCCGTCTGGAACACCGGCGTGCTGTACCACCTGTGGCACGCGATCGGCATGGTCCTCGTCGGATTGAGCGCCGCGGTGCTCGCCGATGGCGTCTGGGTGCGCCTCGCGGGCTGGCTGTTCCTTGCCGGGATCGCCTTGTGCTCCGGCAGCCTTTACGCACTGGCGCTCGGCGCGCCGAAGTGGCTCGGGGCGGTCGCGCCGCTCGGCGGCACGGCATTCATTCTCGGCTGGCTCGCCTTCGCCATGGCGGCCTGGCGGGCCTAGCGGCTTACTTGCGCCAGAACGCCGGCGTGAGCACCACCAGCAGCGTGAACAGCTCCAGGCGCCCGAGCAGCATGCCGAACGAGCACACCCAGGTCTGGAAGTCGTTCAGCACCGCGTA
>CAZAEG010000258.1:0-3282 GCA_964484035.1 uncultured Enterobacteriaceae bacterium
CACAAGGGCAAGGCCGGCTCGCTCGGCATCCTCGGCGGCGCCGCCGGCATGACCGGCGCGGCGCTGCTCGCCGGCCGGGCGGCGCTCAAGCTCGGCGCCGGGCGCGTGTACGTGGGCATGCTCGAGGAGACGACCATCGACCCCGGCGCGCCCGAGCTGATGCTGCGCCATCCCGACGACGCGCTCGGCCAGGACCTCGACGCCATCGTCGTCGGCCCGGGCCTCGGCCAGAGCGGGCGCGCCGAGGCGCTGGTCGGCGCGGTGCTGGCGAGCGACATGCCCTGCGTGCTGGACGCCGACGCGCTGAACCTGCTCGCCGACAACAAGGACTTGCGCGCCGCGTGCGCGAAGCGCCGCTCGGACACGCTGCTCACGCCGCATCCGGGCGAGGCCGCGCGGCTGCTCGGCGTGGGCATTCCCGAGGTGCAGGTCGACCGCCTTGCCACCGCGCAGCGCCTCTCGGGCGAACTGCACGCGCACGTCGTGCTGAAGGGCAACGGCAGCGTGCTCGTGGCGCGCGACGGTCACTGGTTCATCAATACCTCGGGCAATCCGGGGATGGCCTCGGCAGGGATGGGCGACGTGCTGTCCGGCATCCTCGGCGCGTTCATCGCGCAGAAGCTCTCGGGCGAGGCGGCGTTGGTGCTCGGCGTGCACCTGCACGGCTGTGCGGCCGATGCCGCTGGCCACGGCGTCGGGCTGACCGCCTCGGAGCTGATCGAGCCGGCGCGAGCGATCTGGAACCGGTGGTTGGCGAATAAATAGGGACAGTCCCCAAGAAACGGGGACCGTCCCTATTTATTCGCAGCGGTAGAAGGCCTGGCGCTGCTGCAGGCTGATGGCGTCGAGGTCCTCGGGATGGCGCGGGCGGCCGCGGGCGTCGAGCACGCGCGCCTCCAGCACCGCGAGGCGCTTCTCCAGGCGCGCGGTCCCGGCATCGGCGTTGAGCGCCTCGAAACGCGCGCGCAGCCTCTTCAGGTCCGCCGCGCGGCCCTCGACCCCGGCGAGCGCGATGGCGCGCCGCAGCTTGCGCTTGTCGCACTGCACCCGCTCGAGCCTGGCCGAGACGTCGATGAACTCCTGCGCCGCCGGCGTCAGGGCGAGCGCCGCGCACGGCCACAGCAGGACCACGAGCACCCGCCGCATCAGGACTTCAGGCGCCGGACGACGTCGATGATCTCGCTGGCGTGGCCGCGCGGGCTCACGCCGTAATGCACGTGGCGCAGCATGCCGCTCTTGTCGATGACGAAGGTGGAGCGCACCAGGCACTCGCGGCGCACGCCGTCGCTCTCCTTCTCCTGCAGCACGCCGTAGCTGCGGCACACCTCGCCCTCGGGGTCCGAGAGCAGGCCGATCGACAGGCCGTGCTTGTCGCGGAACGCGGCGTGCGACAGGCAGTCGTCGCGCGACACGCCGAGGATCACGCAGTCGTGCTTGTCGAACTGGTCCTCGTGGTCGGAGAAGTTGGAAGCCTCGAGGATGCACCCGGGCGTGCCATCGCGCGGATAGAAGTACAGCACCACGTGCTTGCGGCCCTTGAACGCCGACAGGCTCACCGTCTGCATGTCGGCGTCCGGCAGCGTGAAGATCGGTGCGGGTTGTCCCGTTTGCAGCATGGCGCGATTCGATGCGGCCGATTCTAATGCACATCGATTGCCACTTGGCAAGCGCGCGCCGTCCGGCGCATCAATATAATTCCCTGATGAAACTTCAACTGCTGGGCGGCTTGAGCGCGCAGCAATTCCTGCGCCGCCACTGGCAGAAGCGGCCGCTCCTGGTGCGCGGCGCGCTGCCCGGATTCCGCGGCGCGGCGACGCGCGCGCAGCTCGCCGCGCTCGCCGCGCGGCCCGACGTCGAATCGCGCCTGGTGCGACGGCGCGGCGCGCGCTGGCACGTGGCGCACGGTCCGCTCGCGTGCACCGCGCTGCGGCGCCATTCGACGCTGCTGGTGAGCGGCGTCAACCTGCACCTCGCCGCGGCCGATCGCCTGTTGCGGATGTTCTCCTTCCTGCCGCAGGCGCGCCTGGACGACGTCATGGTGAGCTGGGCGGCGCCCGGGGGCGGCGTCGGCCCGCACTTCGATTCCTGCGACGTGTTCCTGGTGCAGGGCGCCGGCCGGCGCGCATGGCGTCTGCAGCGCCCGCGAGCGTTCCACCTGCGCGCGGACGCGCCGCTCAAGCTGATCGCCGACTTCGCGCCCGAGGAGGAGCTGCTGGCGGAGCCGGGGGACCTGCTGTACCTGCCGCCGGGCTGGGGACACGACGGCGTCGCGCTCGAGGACTGCGTGACCTGTTCCGTGGGGCTGCGCGCGCCGCAGGGCGCCGAGCTCGCCGCCGCGTTCCTCGACTACCTGCACGAGCGCGGCCTGCCGCGCGCGGCCTACCGCGATCCGGACCTGCGGCCGGCGCGGCGCGGCGCCGAGATCCCGCGGCGCATGGCGGCGCACGCGGCGGCGGTGCTCGGCCGCATCCGCTGGACGCACGGCGAGGTCGAGGATTTTCTCGGCCGCTACCTGAGCGCGCCCAAAGCGCACGTCGTCTTCGCGCACCCGCGGCGCGCGCTTGCGCGCGGCGCCTTTGCGCGCGCCTTGCGCCGCGCCGCCGTGGTGCTCGATCCGCGCACGCAGATGCTGACGCTGGGCGCGCGCTGCTTCATCAACGGCGAGTCGCTCGGGGCGACGCGCGCGCTGCGCGCGCTCGCCGACCGGCGGCGCGCCCGGCTGCCCGCGTCGCTTGCCGAATCCGCCTACGGCTGGTATTTGTCGGGTTACCTGCACCTGGAGCGCACACGGTGAGCGAGGCAGCCCCGCAGACCGAGTACCGGCCGTTCGACGGCGAGGCCGAATTCCAGCAGGCGGTGGACCGGCTGCTGGTCGCGCCCGGCCGCGAGCTGCGCATCTTCGACCCGACCCTCGCGGCGCTACGCCTCAACGACCCCGAGCGCATCGAGCGGCTCAGGGCCTTCCTCCTGGAAAGCCGCACGCGGCGCCTGTTCGTCGCGCTGCACGACCCGGACCACGTGACGCGCGAGTGCCCGCGCATGATGGCGCTGCTCGCGCGCTTCGCCCACGCCATCCAGGTCAACCGCACGCACGAGGAGATCCGCAGCATCCAGGACAGCTTCCTGGTCCTGGACCAGAGCCACTACGTGCGCCGCCCGGTGGCGCAGTTCTACCGCGGCGCGCTGGGCCTGCACGACGAGGCCGAGGCGCTCGCCATGCGCGGGCGCTTCCAGGAGATCTGGGCGGCGTCGTTTCCGGGGGTCTCCAGCACCACGCTCGGC
>CAZAEG010000259.1:0-6408 GCA_964484035.1 uncultured Enterobacteriaceae bacterium
AAGCGAAGCCGGCAGCCGCCATGGCGGCACCGACACCGCAAGCGGCGCCGACCGCGCAGACCTACAAGGTCAACGAGGACGACACCTTGGGCGAGATCGCGCTGTGGCATCGGCCGCAAGGCGTCACTTTTCACCAGATGCTGATCGCCTTGCAGCGCGCGAACGAGGATGCGTTCATCAACAACAACATCAACCTGGTGCGCGCCGGGCGCATCCTCAACATCCCGGACGCGCAAGCAGCGGCTGCCGTCGAAGTGGAGGATGCCAATCGCCTGGTGATCGCGCAGCACGCGGACTTCGCGGAATACCGCAGCCGCCTGGGCATTGCCGTCGCTGCCGCGCCCACCGCGCCGCATGCGGCCGAGCGCAGCGCCGCCGGCCAGATCACGCCCAAGGCCGAGGCGCCCAAGCCCGCGCCGGAGAAGGATCAGTTGAAGCTCTCCAAGGCCGATCCCAAGAAGCCGGGCGCGCCTGCCAGCAAGGCAGCCCGCGAAGACGATCTCGCGGCACGCGAGCGGGCGCTGCAGGAAGCGCAGTCGCGAGTCGCCGAGCTGGAAAAGAACGTGAGCGATCTGCAGAAGCTGCTCGAGATCCGCAACCAGCAGCTCGCGCAAATGCAGCAGAAGGCGGCCGCCACGCCGACGACAGCGCCGGAACCTAAGCCCGCCGTTCCGGCAATCGCGCCCGCCGTGCCCGAAGCGGCGAAGCCTGCGGCGCCTGAAGCGCCCAAGCCCGCGGCCGAAGCGCCGAAGCCGGTTTCGCCACCGGTCGCCGCCAAACCCACGCCCAAGCCGCGCCCGCTGGCGCCGCCGCCGCCCGAGCCGAGCCTGCTGGACGAGTTCCTCGGCAATCCCGTCGCCCTCGGCGGGCTGGGCGGAATCGTGCTGTTGCTCGCGGGCTATGGCGCCTACGCCTGGCAGCGTAAAAAAAAATCCGTAAGCCGATTCCAGGATAGCGTTCTCGGCGCAGGATCGATCGAGCCGGGCATCGCCAACATGGATGCGCCGGCGGTGCCGGCGAGCGTGCAGCCGTCGTCGGCCAGTCAGGCGCCGGTGGGCGCCATGGGGACGGACGACGTCGATCCCATCGCCGAGGCCGACGTCTACATGGCGTACGGTCGCGACGCGCAGGCCGAGGAGATCCTGAAGGAAGCGCTGCAGAAGGACCCGAACCGCGTGCCGGTGCTGGCGAAGCTGCTCGAGGTCTACGCCAACCGCCGCGATGCGCCGTCGTTCGAGCAGATCGCGCTCAAGCTGAAGGGCGTAACCCACGGCGCGGGTCCCGATTGGGAGAAGGCGACGGCGCTGGGTCGCAACGTCGATCCGGGCAACGGCCTGTACGGCGGCGGCGCAGCGCCAGCGGCGGCCTTCGCGGCGACGGCGGCCTTCGCGGCCACGGCGCCGGCACCAGCAGCGGCACCGGCCGTGGACTTCGACATTGGCGGCGGCACCGGGTCGCAACCCGCGCTCGAGCCGACGCCTTCTCTCGACCTCGACTTGGGCGGCCCGTCGGTCGCATCGGAGAAGACCGATTTCGCGCCCAGCGGCACCCTGGTCCTGGACTCGCAGGAGTCCAAGGCCGCGTCGGGTGGCCTGGATTTCGACCTGGGCGGCGGCGTGGAAAGGCCGGCCGACACGGGTGGCGGCCTGAATTTCGAGCTCCCCGGCGCAGCCCCGGCGGCAACCGAGCCGACGCCCGCGCCCGCGGCTTCAGCATCCGGGGGTGGCGGGCTGGATTTCGACCTGAATCTCGGCGGCGGCGGCGATACCAAGGAAGCGTCGGCGCCCGTGGACCTGTCGGCCATCAGCCTCGATCTCGGCACGCCGGGCGAATTCGCTGCGCCCGCGGGCGGGGCGCAGGCGGATCCGAAGTGGCAGGAAGTCGCCACCAAGCTGGATCTGGCAAAGGCGTACGAGGAGATGGGTGACAAGGACGGCGCGCGCGAGCTGCTCAACGAGGTGCTGCGCGAAGGCGACGCGGCGCAGCAGGGGCAGGCGAACCAGCTGCTGGCGAAGCTGGGCTGACGCGCGACGGCGCGCAAGGCGCGCGCCGGCTTTGTTTCCCGCGCATGAGAATCGCGCTCGCACTGGAATACGACGGCAGCCGCTTTCTCGGCTGGCAGACGCAGTCTGGCGGCGGCACTGTGCAGGACGTGCTGCAAGCCGCGCTCTCGGGCATCGCCGGCAGCGCCGTGCAGGTGACCTGCGCCGGCCGCACCGATCGCGGCGTGCACGCCCGCGAGCAGGTGGTGCATTTCGACACCGAGGCGACACGCCCCGACAGCGCCTGGGTGCGCGGTGTCAATGCGCTCCTGCCTGAATCCGTGGCGGTGCTGTGGGCGGCGCGCGTGGCCGACGATTTCCATGCCCGCTATGCCGCGCTCGCGCGCACCTACCGCTATGTGCTGCTCAACCGGCCGGTGCGCCCGGCGCTCGCGGCGCGCCATGCGGGCTGGGTCCACGCGCCGCTCGACGTCGCCGCGATGCGCGACGCGGCGCCGCTGCTGGTCGGCGAGCACGACTTCTCGGCGTTTCGCTCGGCCGAGTGCCAGGCCAAATCTCCCGTGCGCACACTGCAGGCGCTGGAGGTGCAGGCGCGCGCCGAGCGCATCGATTTCGTACTGCGCGCCAACGCGTTTCTGCACCACATGGTGCGCAACATCGTCGGCACCCTGATCTACGTCGGCAACGGCCGGCACGCGCCGCAATGGGCGGGCGAAGTGCTGGCGTCGCGCGATCGCGCGCGCGCGGCGCCCACCTTTGCCGCCGAAGGCCTGTATCTGGAGCGGGTCGAGTACGCCGGGCGCTGGGGATTGCCCGTGCTGGAGGCGGGAGCGCTGGTCGTCCCGGCGCTGCCATGAGGACGCGGGTCAAGATCTGCGGGATCACGCGAGCGCAGGACGCGGTGGTCGCGGCGCAGGCGGGCGCGGACGCGATCGGGCTGGTGTTCTATCCCCCCAGCCCGAGATACCTCAGTGTGGAACGCGCGCGCGAGATTGGCGGCGCGCTGCCGCCCTTCGTGCAGACCGTGGCGCTGTTCGTCAACGCCGACGCCGCGCAGGTGGCGCAGGTCCTCGGCCGCGTGCATCCGGCCATGCTGCAGTTCCACGGCGAGGAGACGCCGGAATTCTGTGGCCAGTTCGGCGTGCCGTACATCAAGGCGTGCCGGGTGTCGCCGGGGGTCGATTTGCTAGAATACCTGCGCCCGTTCTCCGCGGCGCGCGGCTGGCTGCTCGACGCGCACGTCGAGGAATACGGCGGTGTCGGCACGCGCTTCGATTGGGCGCTCGTGCCGGCGCAGTTGGCGCGGCCGCTGGTGCTCTCGGGCGGGCTGGCGCGCGACAACGTCGCGGCGGCGGTGCGCCGCGTGCGGCCCTGGGCGGTAGACGTGTCCAGCGGCGTCGAGTCGGCCAAGGGCATCAAGGATGCCGCGAAGATCGCGGCGTTCATCGCGGAGGTCAGGAATGCGGATGCATGACTTGCCCGACGCGCGCGGGCACTTCGGCCCCTACGGCGGCATTTTCGTCGCGGAGACGCTGACGCATGCGCTGGAGGAATTGCTCGCCGCCTACGCGGCGGCGCGTCGTGACCCGGCGTTCGCGGCGGAGTTTCACCACGATCTCAGGCACTATGTCGGCCGTCCGAGCCCGGTATACCACGCGAAGCGCTGGTCGCAGATGCTCGGCGGCGCGCAGATCTATCTCAAGCGCGAGGATCTCAACCACACCGGCGCGCACAAGATCAACAACACCATCGGCCAGGCGTTGCTCGCTCGGCGCATGGGCAAGCCGCGCGTCATCGCCGAGACCGGCGCCGGCATGCACGGCGTGGCCACCGCCACGGTCGCCGCGCGCTACGGCATGCAGTGCGTGGTGTACATGGGCTCCGAGGACATCCGACGCCAGGTGCAGAACGTCTACCGCATGAAGCTGCTGGGGGCGAGCGTCGTGCCCGTCGAATCCGGCTCCAAAACGCTCAAGGACGCGCTCAACGAAGCGATGCGCGACTGGGTCACCCACGTCGACAATACCTTCTACATCATCGGCACGGTCGCCGGCCCGCATCCCTATCCGATGATGGTGCGCGACTTCCAGGCGGTGATCGGCGAGGAGTGCAAGCAGCAGATGCCCGAGATCGCCGGGCGCCAGCCCGATGCGGTGATCGCCTGCGTCGGCGGCGGCTCGAACGCCATGGGCATCTTCTACCCCTACATCGGGCTCGAGGGCGTGCGCCTGATCGGCGTCGAGGCGGCGGGCGAGGGCATCGCCACCGGCCGTCACGCGGCGTCGCTGTGCGCCGGCAAGCCCGGCGTGCTGCACGGCAATCGCACCTACCTCCTGCAGGACGCGAACGGGCAGATCGTGGAAACGCATTCGGTGTCGGCGGGGCTGGACTATCCGGGCGTGGGCCCGGAGCACGCCTGGCTGAAGGACTCGGGGCGCGCCGAGTACGTCGCCGTCACCGATGCGGATGCGCTGCGCGCCTTCAGCGACCTGTGCCATTTCGAAGGCATCATCCCGGCGCTCGAATCGGCGCACGCCGTCGCCCATGCGGCCGCGATTGCGCCCTCCATGCCGAACGACCGCATCCTGCTCGTCAACCTCTCCGGCCGCGGCGACAAGGACATGCAGACCGTCGCCGAGCGCGCGGGCCTCAAGCTCTAGCCGTGTCGCGCATCCAGGCCCGCTTCGAGGCGCTGCGCAAGGCGGGGCGCAAGGCGCTCATCCCGTACATCACCGCGGGCGATCCGACGCCGGCACTGACCGTGCCGCTGCTGCGCGCGCTGGTGGAATCGGGCGCCGACATCCTCGAACTCGGCGTGCCGTTTTCCGATCCGATGGCCGACGGTCCCGTGATCCAGCGCTCGGGCGAGCGTGCGCTCCGGCAAGGCGTCGGACTCGCCGACGTGCTCGGGATGGCGCGGGATTTCAGGCACCAGAACTCGCAGACGCCGCTCGTCCTGATGGGCTACGCCAACCCGATCGAGGCGATGGGCGCGGAGCGCTTCGTGCGTGCGGCGAAAGAGGCTGGCGTGGACGGCGTCATCGTGGTCGACTACCCGCCCGAGGAGTGCGAGCCGTTCGCGGCGTTGGCGAAGCAGAACGGCATCGATCCCATCTTCCTGCTCGCCCCGACCTCCACCGAGCAGCGCATCCAGCAGGTGGCTCGCGTTGGCGGCGGATTCCTCTACTACGTGTCGCTGCGCGGCGTGACCGGCGCTGGCCACCTCGACCTGGAGGACGTCGCCGAGCGCATCCCGCGCATCCGCGCCGCGACGCGCCTGCCGATTGGCGTCGGCTTCGGCATCCGCGACGCCGAGTCCGCGCGCCGCGTGGCGCAGTGTGCCGATGCAGTGGTGATCGGCAGCCGCATCATCCAGGAGATCGAGGCCGCGGGCCCGGAGCACGCGGTGGCGCGCGTGAAGGCGCTGCTCAAGCCGATCCGCGAGGCGCTCGACGCGCAGGTGGTGGTGCAATGAGCTGGCTGCAAAAGCTCCTGCCGCCGAAGATCCAGCGCTCCTCCGGCCCGAAGCGCGCGGTGCCCGAGGGCCTGTGGACCAAGTGCCCGGCGTGCGACGCGGTGCTCTACAGCACCGACCTGGAGAAGAACCTCAACGTCTGCCCGAAGTGCGGCTTCCACCAGAGGATCGGCGCGCGCGCGCGGCTCGACGCGCTGCTCGACGCCGACGCTCGCTTCGAGATCGGCGCCGAGGTGCTGCCGGTGGACAGCCTGAAATTCCGCGACTCGAGGAAGTACACCGAGCGTCTGCTGGAGGCCGAAGCCGAGTCGGGCGAGTCGGAATCGCTGGTGGTGATGCAGGGCGCGATCAAGTCGCTCGGCGTGGTGGTGGCGGCGCACGAGTTCGAGTTCATGGCCGGGACCATGGGCTCGGTGCTCGGCGAGCGCTTCGTGCGCGGGGTGCGCGTGGCCATCGAGCAGAAGCTGCCGTTCATCGTCATCACGGCGAGCGGCGGCGCGCGCATGCAGGAAGGGCTGCTCTCGCTCATGCAGATGGCCAAGACCACCGCGGCGCTCACCGACCTCGCCGAGCGCAGGCTGCCCTTCATCACCGTGCTCACCGATCCCACCACGGGCGGCGTGTCGGCGAGCTATGCCATGATCGGCGACGTGGTGATCGCCGAGCCCAAGTCCCTGGTCGGATTCGCGGGCCCACGCGTCATCGAGCAGACCGTGCGCCAGAAGCTCCCGGAAGGATTCCAGCGCGCAGAGTTCCTGCTGGAGAAGGGGGCGGTCGACATGATCGTCGACCGGCGGCACCTGCGCGACAAGCTCGCCACGCTGCTCGCGCTGCTACAGGGGATCGCCGTCGACCAGCCTTCGTGAGCGCGCGATCGCTCGCGCAGTGGCTGGAGTTCATCGGGCGCCAGCACCCCGACGCCATCGCCCT
>CAZAEG010000260.1:0-11992 GCA_964484035.1 uncultured Enterobacteriaceae bacterium
TCCGGTCCTTCGGCATTCCCGTCGTCGCCGATCTGCCCGGCGTGGGCGAGAACCTGCAGGACCACCTGCAGCATCGCGTGATGTACAAGTGCACCAAGCCGATCACGACCAACGACGATCTGGCAAGCCTGTGGCGCAAGCTGCGCATCGGCGCCCAGTGGGTTTTCTTGCGCAAGGGCCCGCTGGCCATCGGCATCAACCAGGGCGGGCTGTTCACGCGCGCGCTGCCCGGGTCGAAGACCCCCGACGTGCAGTTTCACTTCGCCACGCTCTCGGCCGAGCTCGCCGGAGCGCAGCCGCATCCCTGGCCGGGATTCACCCTGTCGGTGTGCCAGCTGCGCCCCGAGTCGCGCGGCACGGTGCGCATCCGCTCGAGCGACCCGTTCGCCGCGCCGGCGATGCAGCCGCATTACCTATCGACCGAGCTCGACCGGCGCTGCGCCGTCGCCGGCATCAGGCTCGCCCGCCGCCTCGCGGGGACAAACGCATTGAGACCCTATGTTGCGGCTGAATATCGGCCCGGACCCGAAGCAAGAAGCGATGAAGAACTGCTGGAGTTCGCCCGTAACTACGGCGCGACGATCTTCCACCCCTCGGGGACCTGCAAGATGGGCGAGGACGGCATGGCGGTGGTCGATCCGCAGTTGCAGGTCCACGGGGTGCAAAACCTGCGCGTCGTCGACTGCTCGATCATGCCGACGCTCGTGTCGGGCAACACCCATGCGCCGGTGGTGATGATCGCGGAGAAGGCGGCCGCACTCATTCTGGGGGACGCAAACCCGTAGCGCTCACCGCCTCGTAGGCGGCCGCGATGCGCAGCGCCAACGGCTCCTGCAGCCGGTCGGCCACGATCTGCATGCCGATGGGAAGGCCTGCGCGGTCGAAGCCGCAGGGCACCGAGATCGCGGGCAGGCCCGCGAAGCTGAAGGGCAGGGTGAAGCGCCGGCCGCGATCGAATTCGGCTTCCGCGGCATCGAGCGCCGGTGCGCTCATCGCTGCGGTCGGCGTGACGAGCGCGTCGAGCGTGCCGAAGGCGCGCCGAAGCTCGCGCACGAACCGGTCCCGGGCCGCGAGCGCGGCCTGATAGTCCTCGGCGCGGAGCGCGGCGCCGCGCTCCAGGTTCGCGCGCACGGTCGCCCCGAAGAGCTCTTCGCGCCGGGGCGTGGCCCGGTACTCGGCGCCGAGGACCTGGTGGAACTCGTAGAGCAGGATGTCGAGCATCGGGCCGTACTCGGGTTGCGCCGCGAGCGCGGCCAGGCTGACTTCGCGAACCTCCGCGCCGAGGCCGGCGAGCGTGCCGAGCGCGTCGCGCAACGCCCGCTCCACGTCCGGGTCGAGCGCCTGCAGGCTGAAGTCGCGCACGATTCCGAGCCGCAGGCCGCGCAGCTCCGCCGGCGGCGACTGCGCGTCCCGGTCCTCGCGCCCCGCCATGGCCGCGAAGAGCAGGGCCGCGTCGCCGACGTTCGCCGCCAGCGGTCCCGCGCAATCGAAGCTGAACGAGCGGGGATAGGCGCCGGCCGCGCTGACGCGCCCGTGCGTAGGGCGCAGGCCGACGACGCCCGTCCACGCGGCGGGAACGCGGATCGAGCCGCCCGCGTCGGTGCCCGAGGCGCCCAGGCATAGCCGCGCGGCAACGGCGCAGGCGCTGCCGCTCGAGGAGCCGCCCGGGGCGCGCGTCGCGTCCCACGGATTGCGGGCATCGCCGAAGAACGCGTTCTTTCCCGACATGCCGGCGGCAAACTCGTTCATCTGGGTCTTGCCGAGCATCACGGCGCCCGCCTGCGCGAGGCGCTGCACGATGCTGGCATCGCGCTGCGGCACTCGAGCGCGAAAGATCTCGGCCCCGACCGTAGTGCGGATACCGGCGGTGTCGTAGCAGTCCTTGTGCGCGATCGGGATGCCGTGCAGGGGACCACGGTCATGGCCTTGGCGCAGCTCGGCGTCGCGCTCCCGCGCCGTCGCCAGCGCGAGGTCGGCCGTCACGGTGATGAAGGCGTTGAGCTGCGGCTGTCGCGCGGCGATGCGCTCGAGGCAGCGCTCGGCAAGCGCGACGCAAGTGAGCTCGCCCGCGCGCAGGCGCGCGGCGGCCTCGAGCGTCGAGCGGGGAAATGCGAACTCGGGGGCCATTGCAGGAAGCGATGCTATAGTGAATGCGGCCGGGGGAGGATGCGGATGTCCGAAGCGCAGGCGCAGGCAGTTGCCGTTTCCTTTGCGCGACCGCTCGCCGAGCGCCGCAGCGCGGTGCTGGCCGGGCAGATCGCGCTGCTGGTCGGCGTCTTCGCCGCGTGGGAGGGGGTCGCCGCCGCGGGCTGGATCAACCCCGATCTGGGTGGCCAGCCGAGCGCCATGTGGCATCTGTTCGTGGCCTCCGCCGCCGCCGGCGAGTTGTGGGGCCACCTCAAGGTCACGCTCTACGAGCAGATCGTCGGCTTCACCCTCGGCACGGTGGCCGGCGTGGCGATCGGCCTCGGCCTGTGGTGGTCGCGTACCGCGTCGCGGGTGCTCGAGCCGTTCGCGGTCGTCTTCAACGGCATCCCGAAGATCGCGCTCGCCCCGCCGATGATCGTCTGGTTCGGCATCTACGAGACCTCCAAGATCGTGCTCGCGGCGACGATCTGCGTCGTGGTCGCCTGGCTCTCGGCGTACGCCGGGGCGCGCATGGCCGACCGCGACCAGCTCGACATGGTGCGCGCCATGGGGGGAAGCCGCTGGCAGGCGTTCACCAAGATCGTCGTGCCCTCGTCGCTGTCGTGGATCATCGCGGCGCTGAAGATCAACATCGGCTTCGCCCTGGTCGGCGCCGTGGTCGGCGAGTTCGTCGCCTCCAACCACGGCCTGGGCTACCTGGCGGTGCAGGCGGCGATCATGTTCCAGATGAGCCAGCTCTGGATGGTGGTGTTCGTGATTATGGCGGTGGCCGCGGCCCAGTACGTGCTGGTGCTCTGGCTGGAGCGGCGGTTGTTGGCGCGCATGGGCGCGTAAAGAGAGGGTCATCAACTAACGGAGGCAATCATGAAGATGCACAACACGGCGAGGCGGCGGTTCGCGCTCGCCGCCGGCGCCGGCGCGCTGGTTTCGTTCCTGCCGCTGCGCGGCGGCCGCGCCCAGGCGATGATCAAGATGACCGCCGCCGAGGCGGTGGAGACGCTCTACTACCTGCCGCTGTACTGTGCCCAGGCGCTCGGCTTTTTCAAGGAGCAGGGGCTGGACGTCACGATCTTCAACGCCCAGCAGCGCACCATCGCCCTGCGCGCCATCGTCGCGGGCGACGCGTTCACCTACAACGGCGATCCGGCCGAGCCCGCGCTCGCGCGCCTCAGCGGCGCCAAGGTCAAGAACATCGGCGTCCTGGTCAGTCGCGCCGGCGGCGCGCTGCTCGCCAAGAAGGGCACGCCCAAGGACCCCAAGCGCTGGGCCGGCAAGCGCATCATCACCCCGCGCCCGCCGCACACCTCGGTGTCGCTGATGCAGCTGATCATGATCAACAACGGCTACGAGAAGGCGGACGCCGACGGCCTGGTGTGGAAGCCGAAGGGCGGGGCCGACAAGGACGCGGTCCGGTTCACGCCGGTGGTGGCGGGCTCGGAGCTCTCCGCCCTGGCGGCGGGCCAGGCCGACCTGTCGTTCGTGCTCGAGCCCAACATCGCCATCGGCGTCGCCAAGGGCTTCGAGGAGGTCACGTCGTTCGCCGAGCAGTTCGGCGACTTCTTCTACACCAGCTTCGCCGTCACCGAGGAATCGATCGCCAAGCACGGCGAGCAGGTGCAGAAGTTCGTCAACGCCATGCACAAGGCCTGCCTGTTCGGCCACCGGCACCCGGACAAGGCGGCCGAGGTCGCGGTCAAGCGCTACGACAAGCAGGATGCGAAGATCATCGCCGCGGCGGCGAGGAACATCATCCGCGACAAGGCCTACCCGGAGAGCATGCTGGTGAGCAAGGAGGCGTACGACAAGAACTTCAAGGTGCTGCTCGTGCGTACCGGCCACCAGGCGGCGAACTACCCGATGAACGAGCTGATGGACAACCGGTTCGCCGAGAAGGCGGTGGCGGCGGTCAGGCTCTGAGCCGTTGGACACGCGCGCATCGATGGTGGGCGGACCAGGCGCGGGCGCCGGCAGCGAGCGGCGCCCGCGCGTCGAGTTTCTCGACGTGACCAAGGTGTTCCGCCAGGGCGAGCAGACGGTGACCGCCCTGGAGGGCATGAGCTTCACCCTGCATGACCGGGAGTTCGTCAGCCTCATCGGCCCCTCGGGTTGCGGCAAGTCGACCACCCTGAAGCTCATCTCGGGGCTCGACTTTCCGGCCGCCGGCGGGATTCGCGTCGACGGCCGGCCCGTGATCGGCCCCTCGCCCAAGGTCGGCTTCATGCTGCAGAAGGACCTGCTGCTGCCCTGGCGCACGGTGATCGAGAACGTCACCATCGGCCTGGAGATGCGCGACGTGCCGAAGGCCGAGCGCTTGGAGAAAGCGCGCCATCTGCTCTTCAAGTACGGGCTCGGGAACTTCGAGACCGCTTATCCGCGCCATCTTTCCGGCGGCATGCGCCAGCGCGTGGCGCTCGCCCGGACGCTCGCGGTGGACCCCGACATCCTGCTGCTGGACGAGCCGCTCTCGGCGCTCGACTACCAGACCAAGCTCAAGGTGGAGGAGGAGCTGGTGCGCATCCTCCAGGAGGAAAAGAAGACGGTGCTGTTGATCACCCACGACATCGCGGAAGCGGTGTCGGTCTCCGACCGGGTGCTCGTGTGCTCCAGCCGGCCCGGACGCATCAAGGCCGAGATGGCGATGCCCTTCTCCAAGGGCCACACGCCGGCGGAGGCCCGCAACCGGCCCGAGTTCCTCGATCATTTCAACGCGCTGTGGCGCCAGCTCGAGGCCGATGTCAGAGTCTAGGCCGCGCGGCGGGATACGCTCCGCCGAGGACTGGAAGATCCTCGGCTGGCAGTGCGGCATCGTCGCTGCCGTCCTGATCGTGTGGGAAGGCGCGGTCCTGCTCGACTACGCCGACACGTTCTTCTTCGGCCAGCCGAGCGAGGTCGTGTCCTATCTCGTCACGCGCACGCTCGACGGCTACCTCGTCATCAACACCTGGGTCACGGTATACGAGGTCGTACTCGGCTTCGTCATCGGCACGGTCCTCGGCACGGCGCTCGGGCTGGGGCTGTGGTGGTCGCCGTACCTGTCGCGCGTGCTCGAGCCGTACGCCGTGGTGCTCAACGCGACGCCGAAGATCGTCATCGCGCCGATCCTGATCGTCTGGTTCGGCATCGGTCTCGCCTCGAAGGTCATGATCGCCGTCTCGATCTGCGCGGTGGTGGCCTGGCTCGGCGCCTTCGACGGGGTGCGCGCCATGGATACCGATCACGCCGACATGGTGCGCGCGGTCGGCGGGCGCAAACGGGACGTATTCTTCAAGATCGTGGTACCGACCAGCCTGCCCTGGATTCTCACCACCATGAGGATCAACATCGGCCTGGCGCTGATCGGCGTCATCACCGGCGAGTTCCTGTCCTCGACCCAGGGGCTGGGCTATCTCGTCGACAGCACGGCGAAGCTCTACCAGCTCAGCCACACCTTCGCCGCGCTGGTGATGATCGCGGCGCTCGCGGCGGTGCAGTTCTGGCTCGTCGGGCTGCTCGAGAAGAAACTCCTTCCCTGGGCGAGGGAAGCCGAGCTGGAGTTCATCTCCTAGTGCTGCATCCCCCACCTGCGCACGGTGGCGTTCTCGAGGCTGCGGAACACCACGTTCTCGACCAGCAGCCCGATGATGATCACAGTGACCAGGCCGGCGAAGACGTAGGGGATCTCGAGCTCGTTCTTGTTCTCGAAGATGAACCAGCCCAGCCCGCCCGAGCCCGAGCTCACGCCGAACACCAGCTCGGCGGCGATCAGCGTGCGCCAGGCGAACGCCCAGCTGATCTTGAGGCCGGCGAGGATCGACGGGAACGCCGCCGGAATGAGAATCCTGCCGACGTAGGCGACGCCGCTCAGGCCGCAGTTGCGCCCAGTCATGCGCAGCGTGTCGCTGACGGCGAGGAACCCGGAGTGGGTGTTGAGCGAAAGCGGCCAGAGAACGGCGTGGATCAGCACGAAGATCAGGCTCTCGTTGCCTAGCCCGAACCACAGCATCGCCAGCGGCAGCAGCGCGATCGCCGGCAGGGGATTGAACATCGCCGTCAGCGTCGCCAGCAGGTCGTTGCCGACGCGCGTCGAGACCGCGAGCGTCGTCAGCACCGCGGCGATGGCGACGCCGCTGGCGTATCCCGCGAGCAGGACCTGAACGGAGGTCCAGGCCTTGCCGAGCAGCCCGCCGTGCATGATGGCGTCGGCGAACGCGACGGCGGTGCTGGCGAAGGTCGGGAACATGAGCGGGTTGTCGAGCGCCAGCGTATAGGCCTGCCACAGCGCCGCCAGCGCCACCAGGATGGCGACCCTGCGCAGGGCCGTGATGTTGGCGAGCCGCTCCCAGATCGAGAGCGGGCGCGCGACGTCGCCGATGTCCGAGGCGTCGAGGATCTGCTTCGTGAGCTCGGGCCGCACCGGCGGCAGCGGCGCCGTTCGGGTGTCAGGCATGGGTCGTGATCTCCTTTTCCTCGACACGCTCGGCGAACAGCATGTCGTGAATCCGCTGCTGCAAGCGCACGAAACCCTCGCCGCCGATGCCCTGGTGGCCGTGCTCGTGCGCGTTGAGCTCGGCCCTGACCTGGCCGGGATGGGGCGACATCACCAGGATGCGGTTGCCGATGATGATCGCCTCCTCGATCGAGTGGGTGATGAACAGCACGGTGAAGCGCACCTCTTCCCAGAGCTGCAGCAGCTCTTCCTGCATCTTGCGCCGGGTCAGCGCGTCGAGCGCGGCGAAGGGCTCGTCCATCAGCAGGATGTCGGGCTCCATGGCCATGGCCCGCGCGATCGCCACGCGCTGCTTCATCCCGCCCGAGAGCATGTGCGGATAGATGTCGCTGAACTTGGTGAGATTCACCTTGTCGAGGTACTTGCGCGCCTGCGCCTCGGCCGCGCGCGGCTTGAAGCGGCCGCTGGCGAGCATCGGGAAGAGGACATTCTGGCGCACCGTCTTCCACGGCAGCAGCTGGTCGAATTCCTGGAACACCATCATGCGGTCCGGACCCGGCCCGGCGACGTGGCGACCGCGCAGCATGATCGAGCCCTCGACCGGGCGCATGAAGCCGGCGACGCCCTTGAGCAGGGTCGATTTGCCGCACCCCGAGGGCCCGAGGACGACGAAGCGATCGCCCGGGTAGACGTCGAAGTCCACGCGGTAGGCGGCGGTGACGAGGTGCTCAGTGGTCTTGTACTGGAGCGTCACCCCCTTGACCGCGAGCAGGGGAGCGGGGGCGAAGCCCGCAGGCTGCACCCCCGGCTGCACCTGCGCCGGCATCAGCTTCCGGGCTCGTCGTGGATCTCGGGGAAGTAGTAATCCTTCCAGCTCGCCGGCAAATGCTCGATGGCGCCGACCTTGTGCATGAAGACCGCGTACTTCATGGTGTTGCGCGGCGCCGTGGTGAAGACGTTTTCCGGGTCCGTCACGATTCTCTCCACGAACGCGGGGTCGAGCTTCGATTTCGTCTGGCTGATGTAGACGCGGGCTGCGGCCTTCTTGTCGGCATTGATCATCGCCATGGCCTCGCGCATCGCATCGACGAAGGCCTTGTAGGTCTTGGGATTTTTCTCGCGGAAGCTGGTCCGCGCCCACAGGCTGACGAACGTCGTCGGCCCGCCGAGGACGTCGAAGGAGCTCAGGATCTTGCGGATGCGGGGGTCGCGCAGCTGCTGCTGCTGGAACGGTGGCCCGCTGAAGTGCGCGGTGATCTCGGACCCGCCCGAGAGCATCGCCGCCGTGCCGTCCGGGTGCTTCATCGAGACGGTGAGCCGGTCGAGCACCTCGTGCTTGCCGGCGCCGAAGGCCTGCTCCGCGGCCATCTGCAGGGTGCGCGCCTGCAGCGAGACCTTCACCGACGGCAGCGCGATGCGGTCCTTGTCGGTGAAGTCCTTGATCGACTTCACGCCGGGATTCGTGGTCGTGAGGTAGAGCGGCATCCTGCACAGCGTCGCCACCCCCCTGACGTCGAGGCTGCCCTTGGTCTTGGACCAGATGGTGAGCAGCGGCCCGACCCCGCCGGTGGCGAAATCGAGGTTGCCCGAGAGCAGCGCGTCGTTCATCGGCGCGCCGCCGCCGAAGCGCGCCCACGTCACCTTGATGTCGCCCAGCCCGGCGCGCTTGGCGTGCTTCTCGATCAGCCCCTTCTCCCGCATCATCATCAGCGGCAGATAGGCGATGCCGAACTGCTCGGCGATGCGCACCTCGCCGACCTCGGCATGGGCGCCTGCCGCCGTCAGCCCTGCAATGAGGACCGCTGCGATCAGCCCGCGGCCGTGCAGTATCCCGATCCGTTTCATCTCGACCTCCTTTGCAAGAGTAGGCGTCTCGATTCTAACCCCGCCCCTAGGCGGCGGGCCGCAGGCCGAGGATCTTTCGTGCCTCGGCCGGCGTCGCGACTTTGCGTTCGTACTTGTCGCAGGCGTCGGCGATCTTCTTCACCAGTTCGGCGTTGCTCGCCGCGAGGCGGTTGGGCTCGACGCGCAGGTTGTCTTCGAGCCCGGTGCGCACATGGCCGCCGGTCTCGAGGCACCACTGGTTCACCTCCCACTGGTGGCGGCCGACGCCCGCCGCCACCCAGGTGGCGCGCGGCAGAATTTCCTTCAGCTCGCTGCGCAGGAAATCGAAGATCGCGCGCCGCGCCGGCAGGGCGTTCGGGATGCCCATCACGAACTGGACGTGCGGCGGGTTCTTGAGCAGGCCCTTCTTCACCAGGCCGGCGGCGTTGTAGAGCATGGCCAGGTCGAACACCTCGACCTCGGGCTTGATGTCGTTATCGAGCATGGTCTGCGCCAGGCCTTCGACGAACTCGGGCGGGTTCTCGTAGACCTGCGCCGGGAAGTTCACCGAGCCGGTGGCGAGCGAGGCCATGTCGGGCCTGAGGTAGAGCATGCCGCCGCGCTTGGATTGCTCGCGGCCGCGGCCGCCGGTCGAGAACTGGATGATCATGCCCGGGCAGTGCTTGCGCACGCCTTCCTGCACGCGGGCGTAGAGCTCGGGGTCCGACCCCGGCGACTGGTCGGCGTTGCGCACGTGGATGTGCACGAGCGAAGCGCCCGCCTCGAACGCCTCGTGCGTCGATTCGACCTGCTCCGCGGGCGCGACCGGGACGGCGGGGTTGTCGGCCTTCTTCGGCACCGCGCCGGTGATGGCGACCGTGATGATGACGGGCTGGGGCATGGCGGCGCGGCCATTATTGCAAACGTCCCCCGGGCTATGCAAACATATCCGGCAAACGGAATTTCTCCTTCCGGAAAATGAAAAAACCGCGAAAACCGCCGTCGCCACGGCGCGACCCGACCTACGACGATCTGCTGCAGATCGTGCAGCTCATCGAATCGGGCTCGCGCTTCAGCGAGTTCCGGCTGCGCTCGGGCGACATCGAGGTCGAGATCCGGCGCGCGAACGGCGCCGCGGGGCCCGCGACGGATCCGGTCGGCGGCGAGGTGACGCTCGAGCCGGCGGGCGCGGCGCCGGCGCTGCCGCCGGGGGCCGTGGTGGTGCGCGCGCCGATGGTGGGGACGTTCTACCGCGCGCCGGTCCCCGGCGCGCCGCCGTTCGTCGAGCCCGGCAGCAGGGTCGCCGCGGACGCCATCGTCTGCATCATCGAGGTGATGAAGCTCATGAACTCCATCGACGCCGGCGTCGGCGGCGTCGTCACCCACGTGCTCGTCGAGGACGCCGAGCCCGTCGAGTACGGGCAGCCGCTGATCGTCATCGATCCCGGCGCATGAGCGCGCGCCAGGCCCGCGCCCGCAGCATGCGCTTCGTCGATCTCACGCTGCGCGATGCCCACCAATGCCTCTGGTCGACGCGCATGACCACGGCGATGATGGCGCCGATTCTCGGCACGCTCGACCGCATCGGCTACGACGCCATCAACGTGCTGGGCGGAGCGGTGTTCGATGTCTGCGTGCGCTACCTGCACGAGAACCCCTGGCGCCGCGTGCAGATGCTGTGCGAGCGCCTGGCGACGCCGGTGGACGCGCTGACGCGCGGCCAGAGCCTGTACACCTTCGAGCTCTTTCCCGACGACATCGTCGAGCTCAACTCGCGCGTGCTGGCGGGCCTGGGCGTCAGGATCCTCACCGCCTACGACGCGCTGAACGACAACCGCAACATCGAGTCCTCGGTGCGCTCGGCGCGCGCGGCCGGCATGCAGACCAACGGCTGGATGACCTACTCCCTGAGCCCGGTGCACACCGACGCGTACTACGTGGAGCGCACGCGCGAGCTCGTGGCGCTCGGGGTGGACTACATGTGCGTCAAGGATCCGACCGGATTGCTCACGCCCGAGCGCGGCCGCACGCTCTTCCCCGCGATCGTGGCGGCCGCGGCGGGCGTGCCGCTGCAGCTGCATTCGCACTGCCAGTCGGGCCTCGCGCCGGCGGTGTACACGGTCGCCATGCGCTCCGGGTTCGAGTACGCGTACACCGCGCTCGAGCCCCTGGGCAACGGCGCGTCGCTGCCCACCACGCAGGAGATCCGCCGCCGCGCGCTGGCGCTCGGCCTGGCGTGCCGCCTCGACGAGGTGGCGATGACCGAGGCCTCGCGTTACTTCGAATGGCTGTGCGTGCGCGAGGACAAGCCGCGCGGGGAGGTGGCGCGCTACGACGCGGCGCTCTACGAGCACCAGATTCCCGGGGGGATGATCTCCAACCTGCGCTACCAGCTGCAGGTCATGAAGCTCGAGCACCGCTTGCCGGAGATCATGGAGGAGGCGGCGCGCGTGCGCCGCGACCTCGGCTATCCGATCGTCGTCAGCCCCTTCGCGCAGTACATCATCACGCAGGCGGTGCTCAACGTGGTGCAGGGCGAGCGCTACAAGACCATCCCGGACGAGATCCGCAAGTACGCCTCGGGCTGCTACGGCCGGCTGGCGGCGCCGCCGAGCGGCGAGTTCCTCGATCGGGCCAATCTCAAGGAGCAGGAAATGGTGACCGGGCGCCCGGGCGAGCATATCGGGCCCTGGGTGCCGCGGCTGCGGGCCAAGCTCGGCGCGTCGGCCGCCGACGAGGACCTGCTGCTGGCCGCGTTCTACGACGACCGGCGCCTGCTCGCCGCGCTGCGCGACCCGGTTCCCGAGTGTCGCGCGCGCACCACGCCGCTCTACGAGCTGGTGCGCTGGCTCGCCGAGCGCCGCGACATCGAGCACGCGCGCATCCGTTTCGCGGGCACCGAGATCTCCTTCGCATCATGAGCCGAGCCGGTCCGGGGAAGGACGCGGCGGGCGCGGTGCCCAAGGCGCTGCGCGTGCTGGAGGTCGTCGCGGCGCGCAAGCGGCCGCTGTCGATAGCCGAGATCGCCGCCGCGCTCGACCTGCCGCAGCCGACGGCGCACCGCATCGTCGGCGTCCTCGAGAGACTTGCTTTCGTCGGCCGCGAGCCCGGCCGGCGGCGCATCGTCGAGGGTGCCCGCCTCGTCGGCCTGAGCCTGGACGCGCTGCAGGCGGCGGCCAGCTCGGGCGGCCGGCACGCCGTGCTCGCCGCGCTGGCGAAGAAGACCGGCGAGTCGTGCAACCTCGGCGTGCTGGCCGGCGGCCATGTCGTGTACGTCGACCGCGTCGAGTCGCAGTGGCCGCTCGGCTTGCGCTTCGAGCCGGGCAGCCGCGTGCCGCTGCACTGCACGGCGATCGGCAAGCTGCTGCTGGCGCAGCTGCCCGAAGCGGCGCTTGAGGCCCATCTCGCGAACGGTCCGCTCACCCGCTACACCGCGACGACCGTCGTCGAGCCGCGCCGCCTGAAGGCGGAACTCGGGCGCATCCGGCGCCAGGGCTACTCTACGGACAACCAGGAGTTCATGTCGGGCGTCGTCTGCATCGCGGTGCCGGTGAGCGGGCCGAGGAACGGCGGCGTGTGCGCGGGACTTGCCAT
>CAZAEG010000261.1:0-5167 GCA_964484035.1 uncultured Enterobacteriaceae bacterium
CACGCTCTGGTCGAATTCGCGCGCTTTGTTCATGACTTCATTTTAGCCTTATCTCGCCGTCGAACGGCACCCGCACGCCGAGCGCGGGTATCTCCAGCGTGACGCGCGCCGCGAGCGGCTTCTCGCCCTCGAGCTTGCCGCCGGCGAGGGCCGCCTGCACCGCCTGCTCGATCTCGCGCTGCGAGTTCACGCCCACCATTTTCAGGAACTTGCGGATGCTGAGGTTGAAGGTTTCCTGGTCCATGTCTCACGCTCCCCGTTGATGTTGGAGTATCTCACCGGCCAATTGTTTCCCCAGCTCCACGCCCCACTGGTCGAAGCTGTTCACGTTCCAGATGACGCCCTGCACGAACACCTTGTGCTCGTAGGCGGCGACGAGCGCGCCCAGGGACCGGGCGTCGATGCGCTCGAGGCGCAGCGTGTTCGACGGCCGGTTGCCGGGATAGCGGCGGTGGGCGGGGAGCGCGGGGTCGGCGGTGCCGAAGGCGAGGGCGCGCGCCTGCGCCTCGGCGTTGGCGTCGAGCTCGGCGCTGACGCCGGCGACGATGAAGTCGGCGGGCACGGCCTGCGTGCCCTGGTGCAGGAGCTGGTGGAAAGAATGCTGGCTGACGGTGCCCTCGGCGCCCCACAGCACAGGCGCCGTCGCATAGCCGAGGGGGCGACCCTCGCGGTCGACGCGCTTGCCGTTCGATTCCATTTCGAGCTGCTGCAGGTACGCCGGCAGGAGCTTCAGCGCGTGCGCGTAGGGCAGCACGCAGTGCGTGGCGGCGCCGAGAAAGTTCACGTTCCACGCACCGATGAGCGCGAGCAGCGCCGGCACGTTCTTCTCCAGCGGCGCGTCGAGAAAATGCCGGTCCATGTCGCGGCCGCCGGCGAGGAACGCGTCGAACGTCTCGGGCCCGAGCGCGGCGAGCGCGCTGAAGCTCGCCGCCGACCAGATCGAGAAGCGCCCGCCGACCCAGTCCCACATCGGCAGCACCTCGGCGGCGCCGAAGGCGCGCGCCGCGGCCTCGTTCGCCGTTACCGCGTACAGGCGCCCGCGCCCGCCGAGCCATTCGCGCGCGGCGCGTGCGTTGGCGAGCGTCTCGGCGGTGGTGAAGGTCTTGGAGACGGCGAGCACCAGCGTCGCCGCGGGATCGGCGTCTTCCAGCGCGCGCGAGAGATCGAGCGGGTCGATGTTGGCGGCGAAGCGCACCTCGATCGCGGCGCGCTCGCGCAGCGCGTCCATGAGCAGCCGCGCGCCGAGGTCGGAGCCGCCGGTACCGAGGTGCACGATGCGGCGCACGCCCGCGAGGCCGGCGGCGAGCGCGCGCATGCGCGCGAGCGTTGCCTTCACTTCGGCGGGCGCGCCTGCGCCCGCGCGCAGCGCCGCGTGGCGCACCGCGCGCTTCTCGGTGGAGTTGATCGGCGCGCCGTCGAACATCGCGCCGCGCCAGGCCTGCAGTCCGCGTTCGGCGGCGAGCTGGGCGAGCAGGCGCAGGGTGAGCGCGCCGAGACGCTGGCGCGAGTAGTCGAGCAGCAGCGCCGGCGCCTGCGCGCCGCAGCGCGCGCCGCGCTCGGCGTCGTGGCGGAAGAGCTCCGCGAGGTGCGTGTCGCGCCAGCCTTCGGCGTGGGCGAGGAGCTTCGTCCAGGCGGGGCATTCCGTAGGCGGGTGCGTGGGCAGGGCGCTCATGGCGTGTCGAGCCGGTAGAGGCGGTAGCGCTCGCCCTTGTCGCCCGGCCGGCCGACGTCGGCGAGCTTGGACCAGCGGGCGTCGGGCCCGTCGCGCTCGTCGCGCGGCGTGCCCTGCACCAGCAGCAGCCGGCAGCCCTGCGCGCCGGCGCGGCTGCGCGGCTCGGTGCGCAGGCCGGCATGGTAGCTGAGCGCCGCGCGCTGCGGCACGCCCAGATTCTGGCCGGCGATGCAGCCGGCGTCCGCCGGCACGCGCGACCGGAGCTGCAGCGCCACCGGGCGATAGCTCTTCTGGTAGTCGGCCCAGGGCATCCACAGCGCGGCGAAGCTCCCCCAGAGCAGCGTCACGCCCGCCGCCCAGCGCGTCACGCCGCGCATCGGCGAGGGCGCGGTGAAAAAGGCGACGTACAGCCAGCCGAGCATCAGCGCGGCCGCGAGCAGCAGGGGCGCGGCGGCGAACTGCGGCTCGAAGCCGGGCGCCGTCTTGGTGAAGTTGTGCGCGATCTTCGGCGGCACGCCGAGCATCATGGCGACGTAGCCGAGCCACACCAGGCCGGCGAAGAAGGTGAAGCACATGACGGCGAACCAGTCGAGCGCCGCGGCCGCGCCGCGGCGCAGCCGCGCCACGCCTTCGGCGCCGAGCAGCGCGAGCGGGGCGAGCAGCGCGATCGCGCCGACGTCCTGCGCCGGCCCGGTGGCGGCCAGCGCGGCGAACGTGAGCGCCACGGCGGCCGCGGGGACGAACAGGTGCGGCTCGCGCCACTCGCTGCGCCGCGCCCACAACGCCCATGCGGCGAGCGGCCACGCCGGCCAGGTGAACCAGCTGCCGGTGACGAGGAAGTAGCGCAGGTTCTCGAGCGGCGCGCCGTGCGCCTGCGCGGCGGCGGACCCCCATGCCTCGAGGAGCCCGGGCGCGCGCGCGGCGAGCGCCCAGGGCCAACTCGCGGCGAGCAGCGCCGCGGCGAGCGCGGCGGCACCGAGGAACGGCAGCGCGCGCCAGCTGCGCCACGCCGGGCACACGGCGTGCGCCGCGGCCACGGCGAGGGCGAGCGCCGCCGGCACCCGCGGCCCGAGCGCGAGGCAGGCGAAGCCGAGCGCGGCGCCGAAGCCCAGGCCCATGAGGAGCGGCCGCTCGTGCGCGCGCGGCAGCACGGCGTAGGCGGCGCACGCCGCGGCGAGCGCGGCGAGCTCCGGCAGCGCCTCGTGCGCGTGCACCATGAAGCCGATCGAGCCGAGCACGAGCAGCGGCGCCGCCGCGCCGGCGGTGCGGTAGAGAAGCCACAGCGCGGCGAGCACGCACAGGCCGCTCGCCAGACGCGCCGCGCCGTGGAACGGCAGCACCCAGCCGAGGAGCTTGCCCGCGCCGAGCGCGAGCCAGTGATACAGGGGCGGATTCTCGAGCCAGGGCTCGCCCGCGACGCGCGGCACCGCCCAGTCGCCCGAGACGTGCATCTGGTGCGCGATCTCGATGCTGATGGCGTCGAACGCCTTCCACGGATCGTGGCCGGCGAGGCCCGGCAGCACGTAAGCGAGCGCGATGAGCGCCAGCACCGCGGGCGCGGGCGGCAGCGCGAGGCGGGGAATCATGCTGCGATTCTAGGCCCGGAGATCAAAAAGGCAGCCGCAGCTGCCTTGTCGATGGATGGCGAAAGCCGCCTCAGGCGGGCTTCTTCACCTTGGTGTAACGGCGCTTGAACTTCTCCACGCGTCCGGCGGTGTCCACGATCTTCTGCTTGCCGGTGTAGAACGAATGCGACTCCGAGGACACCTCGACCTTGATCACCGGGTACTCGAGGCCGTCGGACCACTTCAGGGTCTCGCGGCCCTTGGTGTCGATGGCGGAGCGCGAAAGGAAGCTGTGATTCGAGCTGGTGTCGAGGAAGATCACCGGCTGGTATTCGGGATGGCCTGTCGTCTTCATGGCGGACTCGGCTGCGGAAAAGCGGCGAACTATACAGAAATCAGCAACTTGGGTCAACGCCGGCGGCGGCGCTAGAGCCGTCCCTGGCGCTTGAGCTCGAGGTAGCGGTTGACGAGCGAGATGGCGAGGCGCTCGGGCTCGACGTCCAGGCACAGGGCGCCGGCGGCGCCGATGCGGCGGAAGGCGCGCTCGCGCTGCGCCAGGTACTCGGCGGCCGCCGCGTGCGTCACCGCGCGGTCGAAGCTGTCGACGCGCGCGGCGAGCGCGCGCCCGAGGATCGCCTCGCGCAGCGACGCCAGCACCACGAGGTGGCGCTTCCTGAGCAGCCCGAGCGCGCTCGTGAGCGTGTCGTCGTCCTCGTCGCGCAGGTTGGTGAGCAGCACCACCAGGGCGCGCCGGCGCATGCGCGCCATCACCTCGCGCGCTGCGCGCAGGTAGTCGGGCATGGCGAGCGAGGGCTCGAGGTCGTACAGGCGCTCGAGGATGGTGTTGACGGCGGCCACCGACTTCCTCGGCGCGACGTAGCGCGGCGCGCCGGGCGCGCCCATGGTGAGCACGCCGACGGCGTCGCCCTGCCTGAGCGCCACGTGCGCGAGCAGCAGCGCCGCGTTCAGCGCGTGGTCGAAATGCGACAGCGCGTCGTCCTTGGCGGCCATGCGCCGGCCGCAGTCGATCACCAGCAGCACGCGCTGGTCGCGCTCGTCCTCGTACTCGCGCGCGATGAGGCGTGTGGTGCGCGCCGTCGCCTTCCAGTCGATGGCGCGCTGGCTGTCGCCCTGGCGGTACTCGCGCAGCTGGTGGAACTCCATGCCCTCGCCGCGGCGGCGCACCTGCAGCACGCCGATCTGCGACAGGCGGTTGTCGGTGGCGAGCAGGGTGTAGCGCGTGAGCGCGCGGAAGTTCGGGAACACGCGCGCGCCGGTGGGCGCGCCGGCGCGGCGCGCGAGCTGCCACAGGCCGAGCGGCGAGGCGAGGCGCAGCTCGGTCTGGCCGAACGCCACTGCGCCGCGCGCGAGCGGCCGCGCGCGGTAGCGCAGCTCGCGCCACTCGCCGGGCGCGAGCGCGAGCGCCTGCGGCAGCCCCTCGCAGGCGAAGCTCGGCGGGTGCAGGTCGTTCAGCTCGACGCGCAGCGCGCGCGACGAGGCGTTGGCGGCGCGCAGCGCAACCTCGAACGGCACGCCGAGGGCGAGCGAATGCGGCACGCGCCGCAGCACCCCGGGCGAGAGGAGGCGCAGCCCGGCGAGCGCGTCGAGCGCGGCGCCGAGCGCCGCCGCGTCCCGTACGTCGACCGGGACGTAGCGCGCCGGTGACCCGGCCGCCTCGAACGCGGCCAGCGTCTCGCGCACCTCACGCGACCGGAGGATCTCGTCGACGAGCCGGCCGAGGTCGGCCGGGCGCAGCATCTCGCCGCGGGCCTTCGCGTCCGCCAGCAGCACCTTCTTCAACGCCGCGTCGCCTTCGACGCCGCGGCACGCCGCGGGCTCGTCGGCGAGCGGCGTGCGACCGAGCAGCAGGATTCGCGGGTGCGCACGCCGTGCCAGTGCCAGGAGCGAGGCCGCGGTCACACCGCGGGCG
>CAZAEG010000262.1:0-5927 GCA_964484035.1 uncultured Enterobacteriaceae bacterium
CGTGCAGGCCGCAGACGAAGAAGGTGGCGTTGATCAGCCAGAAGCCGCGGCTCGAGAGCGCGTCGCGCACCGTGGCGCCGCCGCGCGCGGCCGCCGGCCCTTGCGCGCCGGGCTTGCGGCGGAAGGCGAGCGCGAGCGGCAACGCGAGAATCGAGAGCGCGGCGACCGACAGCGCCGCCGTGACCCAGCCCGCCGCGAGGATGATGCCTTGGGTGGCGGGCGCGAGCAGCAGCTGCCCGAGCGGGCCGCCCGCGCCGATGATGCCGGCCACCAGGCCGCGCTTCTCGGGCGAAACGCGCGCACTGACCGTGCCCACGAGGAGCGAGGGGCTGCCGACGGTGGCGGCGACGCCCGCGACGCCGAGCAGCAGCACGAGCAGCGGCGCGCCGCCCGCGAAGGGGATCAGCATCCCGCTTGCCGCGGCGAGCAGCGACCCCGCGGCGATCACGCGCGCCGGGCCGTAGCGGTCGGCGAGGAGCCCCGCGAGCGGCTGCGCCGCGCCCCAGGTGAGCTGGCTCACCGCGACCGCGAAGCTGATGGTGGCGATGCCGAGGCCCGTGGCCGAGTTGAGCGGCGAGATGAACAGCCCGAACACCGAGCGCGAGCCCATGGTGATGGCGAGAATGCCCACGGCGGCGGCGACAAGCAGCCACGCCTGGGCGAAAGGGTTTTGCAGGTTCGTTTGCATGGCCGGCATGCTCGCCGCGCCGGGTAATTCCCGGATGTCGCCATGCAGCCGGCTCGTTGCCGGTTTGTTTCCGCGCCGGGCCAGTGCGAGCCGATACAATCCCGGCTTCTCCCATGGCAACGCCGTCCTCGCGCTGGCTCTGGCGCCTCGTCGCGCTCGCGATCCTCGCCGCCGGCATCGGCGGCTTCGTGGCGATGAACAAGCTCCGCCCCGAGCCCGCGGTGCGCCCGAGCGCCGAGCAGCTGCCGCTCGTGCAGGCCGAGCCGCTCGAGTTCCGCGAGGGCGCGCTGCGCGTCACCGGCCACGGGCTCGCCCGGCCGCGCGCCGAGGTGGTGCTCGGCGTCGAGGTGCCGGGGCGCGTCGTGTTCGTCAGCCCGTCCCTCGCCGCGGGCGGCAGGTTCGCGCGCGGCGAAGTCCTGCTGCGCCTGGACGACGAGCCCTACCGTGCCGCCCTGGCGCAGGCCGCGGCCGACCTCGCCTCGGTGCGCGCGGCGCTCGAGCTCGCCGGGCAGCAGCTCGTGCGCACGCGCGAGCTGATCGACCAGGGCTTCCAGTCGCGCCAGGCGCTCGACGAGCGCACTGCCGCCCGCGACCAGGCGGCCGCGGCCCTCGCGCGCGCCGAAGCGGTGGCGCGCCAGCGCCGCGTGGACCTCGAGCGCACTGTGGTGCGCGCGCCGTTCGCCGGCAAGGTCCTCAGCGCGCGCATCGACCGCGGCGAGTCGGTGCAGCCCGGCAAGGAGCTCGCGCGCGTCTTCGACGACGGCCCGCTCGAGATCGCGGTCTCACTCACCGACCGGGAGATGTCGCTGATCGCCGACCTGTGGCGCGGCGGCGCGCATCGGGACGCCCCCGCCACGGTGAGGGTGCAGCACGGCGAGGGCCTATACCAGTGGCCCGCGCGCGTGGACCGCGTCGAGTCGGCCGTCGACAGCGCGACGCGCACCTTCAGCGTCATCGTGCGCGTGGACAAGCCCTCGGCGCGCGGCCGGCCCGTCGCGGGCGATGCGGCCGCCGCGCCGCCGCTGCTCGTCGGCATGTACGCGACGGTGGAGATCGAAGGCGTCGATCCCGGGCGCCACGCCCTCGTGCCGCGGCGCGCGCTGCGCGACGGATCGGTGCTGTGGCTGCTCGATCGGGCCGGCACGGTATCGGTGCGGCCGGTGCACGTGCTGCAGGAGCAGGGCGCGCGCGTCGCCGTCGACGCCGCAGGCCTGCCTGCCGGCGCGCGCGTGGTGACGAGCGACCTGAAGGTGGTCACCGACGGCATGCGCGTGCGCGAGATCGGCGCGCCGGCGCGACGGCCCGGCCCGTGAAATCGCTCATCGCCTGGATGGCGCGCCACCCGGTGGCCGCCAACCTGCTGATGCTGCTGTTCGTGGTCGCGGGCCTGTCCAGCGCGCTCACCATGAAGCAGGAGGTGTTTCCCCTCATCGAGCTCGACGTGCTCGAGGTGCGCGTCGCCTACCCGGGCGCGGCACCCGACGAGGTCGAGGAGGCGATCGTGCAGAAGGTCGAGGAGCAGATCGAAGGCCTCGACGGCGTCGACCGCGTCACCTCGGTGGCCGCGGAGGGCTTCGGCGTGGTGCGCATCGAGCTCTCGCGCGGCGCGCAGCCGAGCCTCAAGCTCGACGAGGTGAAGGCCGTGGTGGACCGCATCACCACCTTTCCGGAGGAGTCCGAGCGGCCCGAGGTCACGCAGCTGGTCACGCGCCAGCGGGTGATCGAACTCGCGGTGTTCGGCGAGGCGAGCGAAGCGACGCTGCGCGAGATGGCGCAGCGCATCAAGGACGACCTCACGGCGACGCCCGGCGTGTCGCTCGCGCAGGTGGCGCGCGTGCGCGACTACGAGATCTCGGTTGAGGTGCCCAACGACGCGCTGCGCGCCTACGGCCTGACGCTGCAGGACATCGCGGCGACGCTCGCGCGCTCGAGCCTGGATCTGCCGGCCGGCGACATCGAGGCGGGCGGCGAGTCGATCCTGCTGCGCGCGCGCGGGCGCAATTACGTGCGCGCGGACTTCGAGCGCGTGGTGGTGGTGTCGGCGAAGACCGGCGCGCAGGTGCGCCTCTCCGACATTGCGCGCATCGACGACGGCTTCCGCGACGACGACCTGATCATGCGCTTCAACGGCAAGCCCGCCGCCTTCGTGCAGGTGTTCCGCGTCGGCGAGGACAAGGTGCTCGACGTGGTCGCCAAGGTGAACGACTACCTGGAGAACACCCTGCGCCCGAGCCTGCCGCCGGGCATCGAGGTGCTGGTGTGGCGCGACGACTCGGCCGAATTCCGCAACCGCCGCGACCTGCTGGTGAAGAACGGCGCCATCGGCCTCGCGCTCGTGCTCGCGGCGCTCGCCCTGTTCCTCGACCTGCGGCTCGCCTTCTGGGTGGCCACCGGCATCTTCATTTCCTTCGTCGGCACCTTCGCGGTGATGCCGTTCCTGGGGCTGTCCATCAACATGATGTCGCTGTTCGGCTTCATCCTGGCGATCGGCATCGTGGTGGACGACGCCATCGTCACCGGCGAGAACATCTACGCCGAAAACGAGCGCGGCACGCCGGAGATGGAAGCCGCGGTGCTCGGCAGCCAGCGCGTCGCCATCCCGGTGGCGCTCGCCGTCTCGACCACCATCGCCGCGTTCGTGCCGCTGCTGTTCGCGCCGGGAACGCTGGGCAAGTTCCTGTTCCAGATCCCGGCGGTGGTGATCATCGTGCTCGCGCTCTCGGTGCTCGAGGCGATGCTCATCCTGCCGCACCACCTCGCGCACCTGCGCGTCATCGGCTACGCGCCGCGCACCTGGATCGGCTCGCGCCTCGCGGATGCGCGCCATGCGGTCGACCGGGTGCTGCGCCGCTTCATCGAGGGCCCGCTCGACGCGTCGCTGCGCTTCACCACGGCGCACTACGGCGTTGTGATCGCCGCCGCGTTCTCGATCTTCCTGCTCACCGTCGGCGCGATCACCGCCGGTCACGTGCGCTTCGTATTCTTCCCGCAGGTCGAGGGGCGCTACGTCACCGCATCCCTGGAGCTCGCGCCCGGCGCCACCGCCGAGACGACGCTCGCCGCCGCGCTGCAGGTCGAGCGTGCGGGGCGCGAGGCCGCCGCGAGCCTGCCCGATCCGAGCGGACGCGACCTCGTGAACGCGGTCTACGTCACCGTGGGCCAGCAGGAGGCCACCGGCCCCGGCGCCGCGGGCGCGCTCGGGCTCCTGCAGGGCAACAAGGCCTCCATCGTCTTCGAGCTGCTCGACCCCGAGGTGCGCAGCGTTCCCTCGGGCGACTTCGAGCGGCGCTGGCGCGAGGCGGCCGGCCAGCCCCCGGGCGTGCGCAAGCTCACCTTCGCCTCCAACGTCATCCAGCTCGGCTCGCCGGTGCAGATCGAGCTCTCGGCGCGCGGTCCCGAGGGGCTCGCGCAGGCCGTGCAGGCGGTGCAGGCGGACCTGCGCAAGATCGAGGGCGTCTCCGACGTGCGCGACGACCGCGATCCCGGCAAGCAGGAGGTGCAGTTCGAGCTCAAGCCCTCGGCGCGCGCGCTCGGCCTAACCCTGGAATCGCTCGCCCTGCAGGTGCGCGCCGCCTTCTTCGGGGCGGAAGCGCTGCGCGTGCAGCGCGGGCGCGACGAGGTGCGCGTCTACGTGCGCCTGCCCGAAAGCGAGCGCGCCTCGCTCGACGACCTCGCGCGCTACCGCATCCGCACGCCTTCCGGGGCGTTCGTGCCGCTGCACGAAGTGGCGGCGCTCTCGCTCGGCTACGGCCCGTCGACCATCGTGCGCCGGCACGGCCGGCGCGTCTCGACCGTGTTCGCCGAGGTGGACAGCCGCGTGATCACCGGCCAGCAGGTCAACGCGCGCCTGACCGGCGAGGTCATCCCGGCGCTGCAGGCCCAGATCCCGGGCCTCACCACCACCATGGGCGGCGAGCAGCGCGAGCAGGCGCGCACGCTGCCTTCGCTCGCGCGCAACTTCGTGCTCGCGGTGTTCTGCATGTACTCGCTGCTCGCGCTCGCCTTCCGCTCCTACGTCCAGCCGCTCATCGTGCTCGCCTCGATCCCGCTGGGGCTGGTGGGCGCGGTACTCGGGCACGTGGCGCTGGGGCTGCCGATGGGGCTCACGAGCCTGTTCGGCGTGGTGGGCCTCGCCGGCATCATCGTCAACGGGTCGCTGGTGCTCATCGACTTCTTCAACGAGGAGCGCGCGCGCGGCAAGCCCGCGGACGAAGCGCTGCGCGATGCCTGCAAGGGCCGCTTCCGGCCGATCCTGCTCACGGGCGTCACGACTTTCCTCGGCATCTTCCCGCTGATCATCGAGAAGAGCATCCAGGCGCAGTTCCTCATCCCGCTGGCGGTGTCCATCGGCGTCGGCGTGCTGGTCGGCACCTTCATCCAGATGCTGCTCACGCCCGCGCTCGCCATGGCGGTCGAAGACCTGCGCGCGCGCTTTGCGCGTGCGCCGGCGCGTGCGGCATAATGGCGCGGTGAAAGTCGTCATCACCTACTGCGTTCCCTGAAACTACCTGCCCCGGGCGGTCAGTCTGGCTGCCCAGATCAAGCAGGCCCTGGGGGTGCAAGCCGAGCTGGCGAAGGGCGCGAACGGGATCTTCGACGTCGCCTGCGACGGCAGGCTCGTCTTCTCCAAGCACCGCGACCAGCGCTACCCCGAGCCCGAGGAGATCATCCGGGCGCTGCAGGCGCAGCAGGGCGCCTAGCGCTTCGGGTTCACGCCTTGCCCGGATGCAGGTGGCCGCACTGCGGGCACCTGCGCGCGCTGCGGTAGAACGCATCGAACAGCGGCGGCAGGTCCTTGACGATGTCCTGCACGTTCACTTGCACGCGGTGCACGCGCGCCCAGCACTGCGGGCAGTACCACTCGAAGGCGTCGTGCACGTCCTTCGGCCGCACCTTCTCCACCACGAGCCCGACCGAGCCTGCCTCGGGACGCTGCGGCGAATGGCGCAGGTGCCCCGGGATCAGCAGGATCTCGCCTTCGCGGATCGGCACGTCGCGCGGCTTTCCGTCCTCGATCACCTTGAGAACCATGTTGCCGCGCAACTGGTAGAAGAATTCCTCGTAGGGGTCGTCGTGGTAGTCGGTGCGCGCGTTGGGGCCGCCCACCACCATCACCACGAGGTCGCCCGCCTCCCTGAACACCTGCTGGTTGCCCACCGGGGGCTTGAGCAGGTGCGCGTGCTCGTCGATCCAGCGCGCGAAATTGAACGCGGCGAGCGCCATTAGGCGCGGCGCGCGC
>CAZAEG010000263.1:0-2704 GCA_964484035.1 uncultured Enterobacteriaceae bacterium
TGCTCCGACCAGCCGAGCGAACGCCACGTGACTCATTCCCTTACAGCCTTCCCCCCTCTCTCGGCATATCCCAGGGCCACCGGTCGGTGACAATCGCGCCGAAACCGCGGGTCGTTCAAGGTAGTCCCGGGAAGGCCTAACGTCAATGAACCCAGTAGAATTTGCATTCTCTGACCGGATTTTCAGGCTCCCACATGCAAGCGCAGTCGCCGACCCGATACGCCAGCTTCGCGAGCTTCTACCCCTACTACCTCTCCGAGCATTCCAACCGCACCTGCCGGCGCCTGCACTTCGTCGGCACCTCGTTCGTCCTCGCTTTCCTCCTGCACGCCTTGTCCACGCTCAACCTCTGGTGGCTTCTCGCAGCGCCCGTCTGCGGCTATGCCTTCGCCTGGATCGGGCATGCCTTCTTCGAGCACAACCGTCCCACTACGTTCACCCATCCGTTCTACAGTTTGGCGGGCGACTGGGTGATGTGGAAGGACATGCTCAACGGCAGGATCAAGTTCTAGACTTGCAGCCGTGCTGACCCGCCTCTGGAGCTCCGAGCTCCCGTACGTCATCGCCATCGCGCTGGTGCTCACGGTAGCGCTGCTGCGCGTGCGTCCGGGCGACCGCTCCAGCTACCTGAACACGCTGTGGCTGTTCCTGTTCGGGATCGCTGGCCAGGCCGCGGGACTCGGCGCGGCGAAGCTCGGCTTCGACACCGCCGCGCAGGTCTTCGAAGTCGTTTTCCGCGTCGTCTGGACGATCGCGCTCATCCGCATCGCCGGCTTCGCGCTGTTTCGCCTCGTGCTGCCCAAGATCGGCAAGCCGCTGCCGCGCATAATCGAGGACCTCGCGATCATCGTCGTATACACGGTGTACGGCCTGTCGCAGCTGCGGCTCGCGGGCGTGGATCTCACCGGGATCATCGCCACTTCCGCGATCATCACCGCGGTGCTCGCCTTCGCCATGCAGGACACGCTGGGCAACGTGCTCGGCGGGCTCGCGATCCAGCTCGACAACTCGGTGCGCGTCGGCGACTGGATCCAGATGGACGGTTTGAGCGGCCGGGTCATCGACATCCGCTGGCGCTCCACGGCGGTGGAGACGCGCGACTGGCAGACGGTGGTGATCCCCAACAGCCTGCTGATGAAGAACCGCTTCACGATCCTCGGCCGGCGCGAAGGCGCGCCGCTGCAGTGGCGCCGCGGCATCCGCTTCATGATCGACCCCGCGGTGCCGCCGGCGCGCGTCATCGCGCTCGTCGACGAGGAGATGCGCGAGATCATGATCGCCAACGTGGCGCGCGCGCCCGCCCCCAGCTGCATCCTCGTCGGCTTCGATGCCGGCAACCTGCTCTACGAGCTGCGCTACTTCCTCACCGACCTGCAAGAGGACGACTTCACCGACTCGGCGGTGCGCGTGCACCTGTTCGCGTCGCTGCAGCGCGCCGGCCTGCGCGTCGCCGAAGAGCAGCGCACGATACACGCCATCGCCGAGGACGCGGCCCACGCCGAGACGGTGCGCCAGCGCGAGCTGCAGCGCCGCCTCATCATGATCAAGCAGGTGGACCTGCTCGCGCCGCTCTCCGACGAAGAGAAGAGCTTCGTCGCCGAGCGCCTTCAGTACGCGCCTTTCGCGCGCGGCGACATCATCACCAAGCAGGGCTCGATCGCGCACTGGCTCTACGTCATCGCCTTCGGCGAGGCCGAGGTGCGCTTCGAGCAGCCCGGGCGCGCGCCGCGCGTCATTGGCACCGTGCGCCCGGGGCAGTTCTTCGGCGAAATGGGGCTGCTCGCCGGCGAGTCGCGCAACGCGACCGTAATGGCCAAGACCGATGTCGAGTGCTACCGGCTGGACCGTGCCTCGTTCCAGGCGCTGCTCCTCGCGCGCCCTGAGCTCGCCAACGAAGTGAGCAAGGTCATCGCCGCGCGCAAGCCCGAGCTGGAGACGGCGCGCGCCGAGGCCGCCGAGGCGATGGCGCACCCGCCCGAGCCCACGCAGCCGGCACTGCTGGAGCGGATACAACGGTTTTTTGGGCTTAAATAGGGACAGTCCCCATTTGCGTTTCGGCAAATGGGGACAGTCCCTAAGCCGCCAGCATTGACTCTTCGGGCACCGCCATGACCGCGGCAGAGCCCTTCACCACCGTGTCGCGCAGCCCGGACGCCTGCACCAGGACCTGGTCGGAATAGAAGCGAGCGGTGGCGATTTTCGCTTCGAGAAAGGCCTTGTCGCCGGAACCGAGGTTCTTCTCGGCCGCGAGCGCGGCTCGCGCCATCTGCCAGCCGCCCGCGACCACGCCCATCAGCTTCAGGAACGGCACCGCGCCGGCAAAGGTCGCCACCAAGTCCTTGCCCGCCTCGGCGACGATGTAATCGACGCTGTCCCCCACTGCCGCGGCGCCCGCGGTAAGCGCGGCGCGGATCGCCTTCACGTCGGCGTTGCCGGATTTCGCCAGCTCCGCGTCGAAGGCCTTCAGGTCCCCGAGCCAGGCCTTGGCCGTCGCCCCGCCCTCGCGCGCGATCTTGCGCCCGACGAGGTCGTTCGCCTGGATGCCGGTGGTGCCTTCGTAGATGGTGGTGATGCGCGCATCGCGCAGGTGCTGCGCGGCGCCGGTCTCCTCGATGAAGCCCATGCCGCCGTGCACCTGCACGCCCAGCGACGCCACCTCGATTCCGGTCTCGGTGCTCCAGCCCTTCACCACCGGGATCATCAG
>CAZAEG010000264.1:0-5319 GCA_964484035.1 uncultured Enterobacteriaceae bacterium
GGCACGCTGGAGCAGATGCTGCTCGGCGTGTCGCCGCTCGGCGTCGTCGCCGGCGCCAAGGTGCTTGCCCACTGGCTCGTGTCGGGATTGCCGCTGGTGGTGATCGCGCCCCTTATCGCCTTGCAGTATGACCTGCCTCAATCGCTCTACGGCACGCTTGCCTTATCATTGCTCCTCGGCACGCCGGTGCTCTCCCTGATCGGCGCCATCGGCGCCGCGCTGACCCTGGGCTTGCGCGGCGGCGGCGTGCTGCTCGCGCTGCTCGTGCTGCCGCTGTACGTGCCGGTGCTGATCATGGGCGCGGGCAGCGTGGACATGGCGGCCGCGGGGCTCTCGCCGCAGGGACAGTTGCAGCTGCTCGCGGCGCTGCTGGTGGTGGCCGCCGCATTCGCGCCCTGGGCGATCGCCGCGGCTTTACGGATTTCTATGGAATGAGTGCAGCCATCAAATGGTTCTGGTTCGCCTCCCCGCAGACGTTCTTCCCGCTCGCCGGGACGATCGCGCGCTGGAGCGGCGCGCTCGCCGCGCTCGCCGGCGCCGCCGGCCTGACCGTGGGTTTTTTCGTCGCGCCGACCGACGCGCAGCAGGGCGAGGCCTACCGCATCATCTTCATCCACGTGCCCGCGGCCTGGATGTCGATGTTTCTCTACGTGGTGATGGCGTTCTGGGCGGCGCTCGGCCTCGCCTTCAATACGCGCCTGTCGTCGATGCTGGCGAGCGCGATCGCGCCCACCGGGGCGCTCTTTACCTTCATCGCCCTGTGGACGGGCGCGCTGTGGGGCCGCCCGACCTGGGGCGCCTACTGGGTGTGGGACGCGCGCCTCACCTCGGAACTAATCCTGCTGTTCCTGTATCTAGGATTCATGGCGCTGCAGGCGGCGATCGACGACCCGCGCCGCGCCGACCGCGCGGGCGCGGTGCTGGCGATCGTCGGCGTGGTGAACGTGCCCATCATCTACTATTCGGTGCAGTGGTGGAACACGCTGCACCAGGGCGCCTCGGTGAGCCTGACGCGCGCGCCGAGCATGGCGAGCACCATGCTCACCGGCATGCTGCTGATGGCGCTGGCGTTCTGGCTGTACAGCATCGCCACGTCGCTCGCGCGCGTGCGCTGCATCATCCGGGAGCGGGAATGAGCTGGGGCGGCTGGAGCGGGTTCTGGGCGATGGGCGGGTACGGCTTCTATGTCTGGGGGTCCTATGCCGTGACCCTCGCCGCCCTTGCCATCGAGGTCTTTCTGCTGAGGAGGCGTGCGCGTGAAGCCAAGGCATAAGCGGCTGGCGGCGGTCGCCGTGGGGCTCGCCGCGCTCGGCGTCGCCGCGGCGCTGGTGCTGTCCGCGTTCGAGCAGAACCTGGTCTTCTTCTTCACGCCGTCGCAGGTGGCCGCGAACGAGGCGCCGCAGGGCAAGACGTTCCGCATCGGCGGCATGGTGGAAACGGGCAGCGTCAAGCGTGAGGGCGTGGAGGTGCGCTTCCTGGTCACCGACACGGCGCGGAGCATCCCCGTGGTGTACAGCGGCGCGCTGCCCGACCTGTTCCGCGAGGGCAAGGGCGTGGTGGCGCAGGGCCAGCTCGGCGCCGACGGCGTGTTCCGCGCGCGCGAGGTGCTCGCCAAGCACGACGAGAACTACATGCCGCCCGACGCCGCGCACGCGCTCGAGCAGGCGCAGAAGACGCTGCAGCTGAAATGATCCCGGAACTCGGCCAGCTGGCGCTGTCGCTCGCCCTCGTCGTCGCGCTGGTGCAGGGTACGCTGCCGCTCGCCGGCGCGGCGCGCGGCGACGCCGCGTGGATGGGCGTGGCGCGGCCGGCGGCGCAGGCGCAGGCGCTGCTCGTCGCCTTCGCCTTCGGCTGCCTCGTGTACTCCTTCGCCGCCAACGATTTTTCCGTGCAGTACGTGGTGCAGCACTCCAACACCGCGCTGCCGCTGCATTACCGCATCGCCGGGGCCTGGGGCGGACACGAGGGCTCGTTCCTGCTCTGGTGCACGATGCTCGGGCTGTGGATGTTCGCGGTGAGCCTGTTCAGCGCGCACCTGCCCGAGGAGATGACGGCGCGCGTGCTCGGCGTGCTCGGGGTGATCAGCGCGGGCTTCCTCGCTTTCATGCTGTTCACGTCGAATCCGTTCGAGCGCCTGTTCCCGGCGCCGGCCGACGGCCGCGACCTTAACCCGCTGCTGCAGGACCCGGGCATGGTGATCCATCCGCCGATGCTCTACATGGGCTACGTGGGCTTTTCCGTGGCCTACGCGTTCGCGGTCGCGGCGCTGCTCTCGGGCAGGCTGGATGCCGCCTGGGCGCGCTGGTCGCGGCCGTGGACCACCGTGGCCTGGGCGTTCCTCACCCTGGGCATCGCGCTCGGCAGCGCCTGGGCGTATTACGAGCTCGGCTGGGGCGGCTGGTGGTTCTGGGACCCGGTGGAGAACGCCTCCTTCATGCCCTGGCTCGTCGGCACGGCGCTCATCCACTCGCTCGCGGTGACCGAGAAGCGCGGCGCGTTCCGCAGCTGGACGGTGCTGCTCGCCATCGTCGCCTTCGCGCTGTCGCTGCTCGGCACCTTCCTCGTGCGCTCGGGCGTGCTCACCTCGGTGCACGCCTTTGCCGTCGACCCGCAGCGCGGCATCTTCATCCTCGGCCTGTTCGCGTTCATGATCGGCGGCGCGCTCGCGCTCTACGCCTGGCGCACCGCGCGCATCGGCCTGGGCGGCGAGTTCGCGCCGGTGTCGCGCGAGTCGCTGCTGCTCGCGAACAACGTGCTGCTCGTTGCGGCCGCGGGCGCGGTGATGCTCGGCACGCTCTATCCGCTCGCGCTCGATGCGTTCGGCGGCGGCAAGATCTCGGTCGGGCCGCCGTACTTCGAGACCGTGTTCGTGCCGCTGATGGCGCCGGCGCTGTTCCTGATGGGCGTCGGGCCGCTCGCGCGCTGGAAGCGCGCCAGCCTGCCGGAGCTCGCGGTGCTGCTGCGCTGGGCGCTCGGCGTGAGCCTCGCCGCCGGTCTGCTGCTGCCGTTTGCCTTCGGCCAGTGGCACGCGCTGGTCGGCTTCGGCCTGGCGCTCGCCGTGTGGATCGTCGCCACCTGCGTCCTCAGCCTGCGCAAGGGCCTGCGCCAGACGCGCTCGCATTACGGCATGGTGCTCGCGCACCTGGGCGTCGCCGTGTTCGTGGTCGGCGTCACGCTGGTGAAGGGCTACGAGGCCGAGCTGGACGCGAACATGCGCCCCGGCGACACGCTGGCGCTCGGCGGCTACGTGTTCCGCCTCGAGTCGGTGCGGCCCGTGGACGGGCCGAACTACCGCGCGGCGCAGGCGCGGGTCGCCGTCACGCGCGACGGCCGCCCGGTGACGGTGCTGTTCCCCGAGCGGCGCGTCTACACCGTGCAGGAGCAGACCATGACCGAGGCGGCGATCGACACCGGCGTGACGCGCGACCTGTACGTGTCGCTCGGCGATCCGCTCGAGGGCGGCGCCTGGCTGGTGAAGGCGCAGGTGAAGCCGTTCATCGACTGGATCTGGGGCGGGTGCCTGCTGATGGCGCTGGGCGGCCTGCTCGCGGCGAGCGATCGCCGATACCGCGTGGCGATGCCCGCGGCGCGGCGCGAGGCCGCCGAGGCGATGGCGTGAAGCTCGGCTGGGTGGTGGCGGCGTTCGCCGCACTGGTGCTCCTTCTCGGCGTGGGACTGACGCTCAATCCGCGCGAGGTCCCTTCGCCCCTCATCGGCAAGCCGGCGCCCGCGTTCGAACTGCCGCTGCTGCACGCGCCCGACAAGACCTTCGCGCAGAAGGACATGCTCGGCCAGGTCTGGGTGCTGAACGTGTGGGCGTCGTGGTGCCCGCCGTGCCTCGTAGAGCATCCCGTGGTCACGGCGCTGGCGCAGTCCAAGCTCGCGCCGGTGGTCGGCCTCAACTACAAGGACGCGCGCAATGACGCGCTGCCGTGGCTCACGAGGAACGGCGATCCGTTCGCCTTCTCGGTCTTCGACACGACGGGGCGCATCGGCATCGACTACGGCGTCTACGGCGTGCCCGAGACCTACGTCATCGACCGGCGCGGCGTGATCCGCTACAAGCACATCGGCCCGCTCACGCCCGAGGTGTCGCGCAACAAGATCCAGCCGCTGCTGCAGGAGCTGGCGCGTGAGGGCTAGCCTGCTTGCGCTGGCACTGGTCGCGGGGCTTGCCGCGGCGCAGGCCGACCCGGCGCTGGAGAAGCGCGTCGCCGGCCTCGCGCACGAGCTGCGCTGCCTCGTCTGCCAGAACCAGACGCTCGCCGAATCGAACGCGCCGCTCGCCGTCGACCTCCGCAACCAGATCCGCGAGCAGCTGCAGCAGGGCGCGAGCGAGCAGGACGTCATCGACTTCATGGTGGCGCGCTACGGCGACTTCGTGCTCTACCGCCCGCCGTTCAAGGCGACCACGATCGCGCTGTGGCTCGGGCCGTTCCTGCTCCTCGCCCTGGGCATCGGCGTGCTGCTGCGCCGCCTCACGCGGCGCCGCGCGAGCGCGCCGCCGCTCTCCGACGCCGAGCGCGCGCGCGCCGCGCGCCTGCTCGAATGACCCTGTTCTGGGCGATCTGCGCCGCGCTGGCGGCGCTTGCGCTCGCGCTCGTGCTGCGGCCGCTGCTCGCGCGGCGCGCGGCGGCGGGCGTGTCGCGGCGCGAGGCCAACATCGCCATCTACCGCGACCAGCGGCGCGAGCTCGACGCCGATCTCGCCGCCGGCAAGCTCGCGCCGGCCGAGCACGAGAAGGCGCGCGCCGAGCTCGAGGCGCGGTTGCTCGAAGACGTCGACGCTGCGGGCGAGCCGGCACGTGCGCCGCGCGACGGCAAGCGCACGGCGCTGGTGGTCGGCGTTACGGTGCCGCTCGCGGCGCTGGCGGTGTACCTCGCGGTGGGCACGCCCGCCGCGGTGAGCGAGGGCCCCGGGCACGGCACGGTTACCGCCGGGCAGATCGAGGTCATGGTGGAGCGCCTGGCGGCGCGCCTGCGCGAGAATCCCGACGACGCCGAAGGCTGGAAGATGCTCGGGCGCTCGTACGCGGTGCTCGGGCGCTTCGGCGAGGCCGTGGACGCCTACGCCAAGGCCGCGATGCGCGCGCCGCGCGATGCGCAGCTCCTTGCCGACTTTGCCGATGCGCTCGCCATGGCGCGCGGCAAGAGCCTCCAGGGCGAGCCGGAGCAGCTGGTGCTGCGCGCGCTCGAGATCGAGCCGCAAAACCTCAAGGCGCTGGCGCTCGCCGGCACCGCCGCGTTCGAGCGCCAGGCGTTCGCAGCGGCCGCCGACTACTGGCAGCGCATGCTGCCGCTGGTGCCGCCGGATTCGGAG
>CAZAEG010000265.1:0-4169 GCA_964484035.1 uncultured Enterobacteriaceae bacterium
TTGGAGCGGGTGAAGGGAATCGAACCCTCGTCATAAGCTTGGAAGGCTTCTGCTCTACCATTGAGCTACACCCGCCTGTTCACCTCGCCCACGCCATGTACCGCCTCACCGCCGGGACCGCCCGGACTGCTCTGGTGGAGGGGGTTGGATTCGAACCAACGTAGGCGCAAGGCCAACAGATTTACAGTCTGCCCCCTTTAGCCGCTCGGGCACCCCTCCGGCGGAACCCGCGATTATGTTGGGAATCCTTTGTTGGGTCAAGACTTTGGGCGCAGTTCGGCACCAACCTTCGCTCAGGCGCGCGCCGCGGCTGCTCGGGACACCGCCGCCATGCGCATCAAAGGCTTAGGTGCCATAGCGCGTCGTTCCGGCGATCGCCCGGAGCGCTGCGAGGGCGCTGTAGCAGGCCAGCCAGGCGGTCTTCGGATTGTCGGGAGAGGGCACGTTCTCAAGCATTACCGTGAATCGCCCGCTCCTGCCGGCAACGCGAATCGTGTGCGTGTTATGGGTCAGCGCGGGATCGGCGACCACTTCGAGCTGCGTACGGTCGAAGCCGATTCCCGCGAGCGACAGCACCGCCGCGATGTTCACGTTTTGCGGGAAGTGCGGCACACCTTCGCGCGCGGTGCCCTTGTACAGGGTGCAGGCCTGCGCCACACCGTCCAGGTCGATGCCCAGCGCTTCCACGAACGGGATGCCCTTCCACGCCCTGGGCGGCTTGGCCACGCGAATGCCGACTTCGTCGACCCCGGCGACACAGGCGGCTTTCAATGCATCGAGCCCGCCGATGCCTCCCGATGGCACGTACAACTGCGCGCCGCTGCGACGCGCCGCGCTTTCCGCTGCTTCGCGCAGGCGATCATCTGCCAGTGCGCCTGCCGACAGGACCACCACCCCTGCGCCCGCCTCGAGAAACGGTACCAGGTGTTCCCGCACGGCCTCGTGCGAGGCCGCCTCGAGGACGACCTGCGGGCGCAATGCGAGCAAGGCTGCGCCTCCGACCACAAATGGCAGCTGGTGCTCTGCCGCCAGCGCAGCGCCCCGGGATGCGGCGCTGCGCCCGCCGATGCCGACCACCTCTACGCCGGGCAGATCTCCGCGGCGCAGGTGCTGGAGGACGAGGCGGGCGATGGTACCGGCGCCCAACATGGCGATGCGCATGGCGACTCGGGAGTGGCGTGATTCTGCCATAGCACTTGGGGTTGCCGGGCACCTGGCAGTATCATTCCGCCCGAAGGGAGCGGGGCTTGCGAATCTCAATCCTTGAAGACGATCCGGATCAGCTTGCGCTGCTGAAGCGCTGGCTGGCTGACGATGGTCATGACGTGCACGGCTACCTGAGCGGCCGCGATGCCATGAAGCACGCCGGCCGGGAGAGCTTCGATCTGTTCGTCATCGACTGGCAGGTGCCGGATGTATCGGGCGTTGATGTGCTGATGTGGTTGCGCTCGAACGTGTCGAAACAGGTTCCCGTACTGTTCGTGACCGTGCGCGATGCCGAGCAGGATATCGTCTTTGCCCTGGAGAACGGGGCGGACGACTACATGATCAAGCCGGTCCGACGGCAAGAGACGATCGCCCGCGTGCATGCGCTGCTGCGCCGGGCGTATCCGCGCGAGGAGGAGAAGCTGCTCGCGTTTCCCCCGTTCGAGATCGACATCGCCAAGGGCGAGGTACGCCGCAGCGGCGAGCGGATCGAACTCACGCCGAAGGAGTTCGAGCTGACGGTGGTCCTGTTCCGCAACCTGGGCCGGTTACTGTCGCGCGGCCACTTGCAGGAGTCGGTTTGGGGCCGCAGCGGGGACCTGGTCACGCGCACGGTGGATACGCATGTGAGCCAGGTGCGCAAGAAGCTCGACCTGCGCACCGAGACCGGATTTCGCGTCGTGCCGATTTACAACTACGGCTACCGCCTGGAGCAGGTCGGCGAAAGCGCGTCGAGCGCCGCGTAAGCTACCGCAGTTGGCGAACGCGCTGTTCCGCGTACGCCCGAACCTCGACCGCCAGGGTTCCCGACGCCACGCCACGGCGGTACGCCTCTGCCGCTTCGGGTAGATGGCCCTGCGCCTCCAGCGAGATTGCCAACCCGACCCAGGTGGCGCCGCTTTGCGGGGCGGAACCCAGGGCGAGCCGGTAGGCATCGGCCGCCGGGCCATGGCGCCCCAGTCGCTGCAGCACCGCGCCGTGCAGAGCGTGAAAGTCCGGGTTGCCGCGTCCCGCTGCCTCGGCCTGCTCAAGCACCGACAGCGCCGTGGAAAAATCGCCGCGATCCACATGGATGCGCGCCAGCGCGACCGCGAATGGTGCGTAGCCCGGATTGAACGCCAGCCCCTCCTGCAAATGGCGCCGAGCGTCCTCGATTCTCCCCTGCTCGATATAGAGCGCCACCAGCGTCTGGCGCGCAGCCTGGTGCGCGTGATCCGCATCGAGCGCCGCCAGCAAGGCGTCTTCGGCATCGGCAACACGTGCCCGCTCCAGCATTTGCGCTGCCCGGCGGAAGTGATTCTCTGCGCGGTCGGCCGGCGAGCGATCCCGCTCACGCTTCTCGATGTGCGCGGACGGGGCGCGCGCGTGCTCGAGGCGTGGCTTTTGTGCCGCTGCAGCCGGCGTCCGCTTTTGATAGGGCGCCGGCGCGGATTGCCGCTGCTGACGTGGCGCGAGCGGCGTGTCGATGGTGAGCGCAAGGCGCAGCATTTCGATCGGCGCGGCAAGCTTTTCTGGTGCCGGCTTTGCCGCGACCGTCTCAGGCGGCACCGCGTGCATCCCGCCCGCGGGCGCCGCAGCCAACGTCGCCACGGCCGCGGGCTTGTGCGATGCCGGCGCCGCGGCGGCACGCCGGCGACTGGTCTGCGCCGCGCGCTCGGCAAGCTCGGTCGCGATCGATCGCGGTTGCAGCTGATACACCACCCACAACGTCCAGGCGGCCGCGACGAGCATGAGCCCCGCCACGGTGCGCCAGAACCACTCGCTCGAACTGCGCGCGGACCGTACTGCCCGCACCTCGGGGTGCAGCGACTGCCCGGGCGGCGCCGTGCGCGCATGGCGCCGATCGAGCTCCTGCAGCATCTTGTTGATGATGCTCATTACCCGGGCCTAGTCCGCGGCGCGGCTGGCGCGCAGTCGAGGCCACCACCCGCTGCTTGCCGGGGCAGCCGCCGGCGTATCGAGCGCCGCGGCATGCACGTGGCGGCGCGAGGCGCAACGTCCACCCTCGCCGAACACCAGCAACAGGGCCTTGTGCGCGAGGATGTTGACGAGCCGCGGAACGCCGCGGCTGGCGCGGTGCAGCGCGCGCAGCGCGCCTGCATCGAACAGCGGACCGCCGGCAAGCCCGGCGATCGCCAGCCGATGCTCGATGTAGGCCCCGATCTCGTCCTTTTGCAGCCCGCGCAACGCATGCTGGAACGTAATGCGCTGGCGGAGCTGGCGAATCGACTGCGAAGCCAGCTTGCGGTCGAGCTCCGGTTGGCCGAACAGAACCACCTGCAGGAGCTTGCGCTTCTCCGTCTCCAGGTTGGTGAGCAAGCGCAGTGTCTCCAGCGTTTCGAGGGGCATGCCCTGGCTTTCGTCCATGCACAGCACCACGCGGCGCCCATGGCGCGCGTGATCGAGCAGCACGCGCGTGATGCCGCGCAGCAGGTGATGCTGATCCACGTCGGGCTCCACGGCCACGGCGAGCTCCTCGGCGATGGCGAGCACGAGGGCGCGCGGCTCCAGATTCGGATTCGGGATGTACGCGCTCGCCCAGTGGGCATCCAGCGTGGCGAGGAACTTGCGGCACAGCAGTGTCTTTCCGGTGCCGACCTCACCCGTGATCTTGAGGAAGCCCTCGCCGTTGCCGAGTGCGATCAGGAGCGTATTGAGCGCTTCCTGGGTGCTGCGGCAGGCATAGAAAAAACTGGTATCGGGCGTGATGCCGAAGGGCGCCTCGCGCAGGCCGAAATGCCTGAAATAATTCACCGCGGGCTGGATTCCTGCGCCGGGCGCCGGGGAATGAAGCGCTCCAGCCGCTCGCGCGTCTCGCGCAGATCCTGACCCCAGCTGGCGTCGTTCTGGATGATGGTCGTCTTGAGCAGGATCACGATCTCGCGCTTGGTCGCGCGGCGGTCGGAATTGCGCAGCAGCACGTTGGAGTCGGCGACGCCCGGGATGCCGGTGCGTCCGTCGCG
>CAZAEG010000266.1:0-9316 GCA_964484035.1 uncultured Enterobacteriaceae bacterium
CACGAGCCCGAGCAGCGCGGCCGGATAGAGCAGCGCGCAGGTGGCAAGCACGCGGCGCGGTCCGATCCTGTCGATCAACCGGCCGAGGAGCGGCGCCGCGGCGGCAAGGCCGGCCACGTAGGTGGCGCCGATCAAGCCGGCCTTCGCGTACGAGCCCTCGATGCTTTGAACGAGGAGCAGTATGGCGAGGCCCGCAATACCGATCGGGATTCGCCCGATGAACGAGCTGACAAAGCTCTGCAACACATCGGGGAGCGCCAATAGAGCGCTGTAGCGCGCAAGCGAGATCATGAGGGGGTCACGAGACGAGGGCGCGATTCTCCCACGGCCAGGGGGAATGCTGCGATGCAGCAATATCCTAACTAGCTCTTGTTCCACGTGGAACACGACTGGACGCAGGGAGCGAAGCTAGTTTCACGTGAAACATTCACGTATCATGCGGCCTCTTCCGCAGCAGGCCCACATGCAGTTTCCGAGTGAGTTCGACGTCATCGTCGTGGGTGGCGGCCACGCCGGCACCGAAGCCGCCCTCGCCGCCGCGCGTTTGGGCTGTAGCACCCTGCTTCTGACCCACAGCATCGAGACCCTGGGCCAAATGTCGTGCAATCCGTCGATCGGGGGCATCGGCAAGGGACATTTGGTGAAAGAAGTCGATGCCTTGGGGGGCGCCATGGCGCTCGCTACCGATGAGGCCGGAATCCAGTTTCGCACCTTGAATCGCTCCAAAGGTCCGGCGGTGCGGGCAACGCGTGCGCAGGCGGATCGGGCGCTTTATCGGCGCGCCATTCGCTCGCGGCTGGAGGAACACCCGAATCTGACGCTGTTCCAGCAAGCGGTGGACGACATCGTTCTCGAGGGCGATCGCGCCTGTGGCGTCGTGACGCAGCTCGGCATCCGTTTTCGCGGCCGGACCGTGGTGCTGACCGCAGGCACGTTTCTATCAGGCCGTGTGCACGTCGGATTGCAGAACTATGAGGCGGGTCGGGCGGGGGATCCTGCTGCGGTGACGCTGGCGGCGCGACTTCGCGAGATGCACCTACCCGTGGGCCGCCTAAAAACGGGCACACCGCCCCGTCTCGATGGTCGCACAATCGATTTCTCCGCCATGGAGCGGCAGCCCGGGGACATCCCCGAGCCGGTGTTCTCGTTCCTCGGCCACCAAGGCATGCACCCCCGGCAGCTGCCGTGCTGGGTCGCGCACACCAACGAGCGCACCCACGACCTGATCCGCGGCGCCCTGGATCGCTCGCCCATGTACACCGGCGTCATTCAAGGGGTCGGGCCGCGCTATTGCCCGTCGATCGAGGACAAGATCCATCGCTTTGCCGGCAAGGCGAGCCACCAGATCTTTCTCGAGCCCGAAGGACTCGAGACGCACGAGATCTACCCGAACGGAATCTCCACCAGCCTGCCCTTCGACGTGCAGCTGCAGCTGGTGCGCTCCATTCGTGGACTCGAGCAGGCTCACATCCTGCGCCCGGGCTACGCCATCGAGTACGACTACTTCGATCCGCGCAACCTGAAGTCCTCGCTGGAAACGAAGACCGTCTCCGGCCTGTTTTTTGCCGGCCAGATCAACGGCACCACGGGCTACGAGGAAGCCGCCGCGCAGGGCCTGCTGGCCGGCATCAATGCCGGACTGCAGGCGCGCAGCAAGGCGCCGTGGTGTCCGCGGCGCGACGAGGCGTACCTCGGCGTGCTGGTCGACGATCTCGTCACGCGGGGCGTGTCCGAACCCTACCGGATGTTCACCAGCCGGGCCGAGTACCGACTGACGCTGCGCGAGGACAATGCCGACTTGCGCCTCACTGAAATCGGGCGCCGCCTGGGGATCATCGACGACACGCGCTGGGATGCCTTCTGCCGCAAGCGCGACGCCGTTGCGGCAGAGCAGCAGCGCCTGGCGAAGTTGTGGGCGGGCCCACGGACGGTTTCCCAGGCGGACGCTGAGCGCGTGCTCGGGCAAGCGCTCGAGCGTGAGTACTCATATGCCGCATTGCTGCGCCGACCAAATGTGAGTTATCGCTCACTTATGTCTTTGCCAAACTCTGGCAGTGGTGTGGAGAGCGAAATCGTTGCCGAGCAGGTCGAGATTCAAGCGAAGTACAGCGGTTACGTGGAACGCCAGCGCGACGAGGTGCAGCGTCGCGCGCAGCAGGAAGACCACCGCCTGCCGCACGATCTCGACTATGCCGCGGTGCGGGGATTGTCGAAGGAAGTGCAGCAGACATTGCTGCGCCACCGACCCGAAACTCTGGGCCAGGCGGCGCGCATTTCCGGGATCACGCCGGCAGCGATCGCGCTGCTCCAGGTGCACCTGAAGCGAGTCGCAGCGCCGCAGAAGAAAAGTGCATGATGCCGCCCGCTGCGCTGCGCCGCGGACTTGCCGAACTCGGCCAGCCGCTCGCTGAGCCCACGCAGCACAAGCTGATGGCGTATCTGGAACTGCTGGCGAAGTGGAACAAGACCTATAACTTGACTGCGATCCGCGATCCGCTGCAGATGATCAGCCAGCACCTGCTCGACGCTCTGGCGGTGCGACCGCACCTGCCTGCGGGCACGCTCGCCGACGTCGGCTCCGGCGGCGGCCTGCCCGGCATCCCGCTCGCCATCGCGGAACCGGCGCGCCGCGTGACCTTGAACGACGCCAGCCACAAGAAGGCCGCGTTCCTGCAGCAGGCGGTCATCGAGCTGAAGCTGGCCAACGCCGACGTGCACATCGGGCGCGTGCAGGCGTGGCGGCCGGCAAATCCGTTCACCTGCGTGATCTCTCGCGGCTTCGCCGAGCTTGCGCAGTTCGTCTCCAGCTGTCGCCACCTGGTGCGCGAAGGCGGCGTGCTCGCGGCCATGAAGGGCGTGTACCCGCAAGACGAGCTGGATCGCGTGCCGGCGGGCGCCGATTGCCGCGACGTGCGCCGCTTGCAGGTGCCGTTGCTTGGGGCGGAGCGCCACCTGGTGCTGTGCCGCTGCGCGCCATGAGCGAGGCGCGCATCGTTTGCGTAGTGAACCAGAAGGGCGGGGTCGGAAAGACCACGACCAGCGTCAACCTGGCCGCCGCGTTGGCGCGCGCCGGGCAGCGCACGCTGCTGGTGGATCTGGATCCGCAGGGCAACGCCACCATGGGCAGCGGCATCGACAAGCGCGCCGTGGCGCGCACCGTGTATCACGTGCTGCTCGGCCTGGGCGAGATCGCCAAGATCCGCACGCGCGCGGAGCAAGGCGGCTACGACCTGGTGCCCGCGAATCGCGAGCTGGCCGGCGCCGAAGTGGAGCTCGTGGAGCTGAACAACCGGGAGGGCCGGCTCAAAGCCGCGCTGGCGAGCGTGCGCGCCGAGTACGATTTCGTGTTCATCGACTGCCCGCCGTCGCTGTCGCTGCTCACGCTGAACGGCCTCGTCGCGGCGCAATCGGTCCTCATCCCGATGCAATGCGAGTACTACGCGCTCGAAGGCCTGTCCGACCTGGTCGGCACCATCAAGCGCGTGCGCGCCAACCTGAATCCGCAGCTGGAAATCACCGGCCTCGTGCGCACCATGTACGACGCGCGCAACACCCTGGCGCAACAGGTCTCGGCGCAGCTGGAAACGCATTTCGGCGACAAGCTCTACCGCAGCATCGTGCCGCGCAACGTGCGCCTGGCGGAGGCGCCGAGCTACGGCATTCCGGCCGTTGTCTGGGATGCCGAGTCCAAGGGTGCTCAGGCCTATCTGGCGCTGGCGGAAGAAATGCTGGAGCGCGAACGCGCCGGCCTGCCGGCGGCTGCGGCATGAACCAGAAGCGCAAAGGGCTCGGGCGCGGTCTGGACGCGCTGCTCGGGGGCGACGAGGCGCCGCGCGACACGCTCGCCACGCTCCCGGTGGCGCGCATCCGCCCCGGTCGCTATCAGCCGCGCACGCGGATGGACCAGGAGGCGCTGGCCGAGCTCGCGGCGTCGATCCAGTCGCAGGGCTTGATGCAGCCGGTCCTGGTGCGCCCGGTGGACCGCGAGCGCTACGAGCTGATCGCCGGGGAGCGGCGCTGGCGCGCGGCGCAGATGGCCGGCCTGCAGGAGATCCCGGCGCTGGTGCGCGAGGTGGCCGACGAATCGGCGCTCGCCATGTCGCTGATCGAGAACATCCAGCGCGAGAACCTCAATCCCATGGAAGAGGCGGCCGGGCTGCAGCGCCTGGTCGACGAATTCCGCATGACGCACGAGCAAGCGGCCGACGCCGTGGGCCGCTCGCGCAGCGCCACGACCAACCTGCTGCGGCTGCTGCGCCTGTCGAAGCCGGTGCAAGGCATGGTGATGGAGGGCGTGCTGGAGATGGGGCACGCGCGCGCCTTGCTGGCGCTCGAGGGCGCGCGCCAGATCGAGGCTGCCAAGCGCATCGCGGCCCGCGGAATGTCGGTGCGCGAGGCCGAGGCGCTGGTCGGCAAGCTGCAGCGCGGCCAGACAGGCGTGCGGCGCAAGTCCTCCCCTGACAGGGACCGGGTCCGCCTCGAGGAGGAGGTGTCCGTGCGGCTCGGGACCACCGTGGAAATCCGGCCTGCGCGCAAAGGCAGGGGCAAGATCGTCGTGCATTACTCGAGCCTCGACCATCTCGACCAATTGTTGAAGAAGCTGCGGTGAAACGATGGAGTTGCTGCAGTGCAATGCGTTGACCTTCATTGGTGCGAGCCGCTAGAATCTGCCGGCTTTGCGGGGTTCCGGGAGCATGAACGCCAGTCTCGGCCTCCTGCGTAAGCCGATCCGCACCGTCTTGCGGTGGCAGATCATCGCGACCGCTGTCGTGACGCTCGCCGGGGGGATTCTGGCCGGGGTCGACGGCGCACTGTCCGCGGCCCTCGGGGGCGCAGTCAGCATTTGCGCCGGCTTCGCATCCGCGGTGGTGGCATCGAAGGGCAGGGCGCACACCGCAGGCGATGTCCTCGTCGGCGCGCTGATGGCCGAAGGCGTCAAGATCGGCCTCATCGTGCTCCTGCTGTGGCTGGTGCTGGCGACGTACAAGGGCGTCGTCGCGACCGTGCTGTTCGGATCGTTCATCGCGACGTTCCTGGTTTTCAGTTTGGCGTTCTTTGTGCGCGACTACGACTGATCGAATGGCTGCCGGCAAAGAGTTCAACGCAACGGATTACATCCAGCACCACCTGACGTTTCTCACGAAGCCCGTGGGTGACGGCGGGTTCTGGGCGCTGAACGTCGATACGCTGCTCACCTCGATCCTGGTCGGCGTGCTGGCGATGGGCGCGATCGGGTGGGTGGTGCGCGGCGCGACCTCCGGCGTGCCCGGCAGGCGCCAGGCGTTTGTCGAATGGCTGATCGAACTTATCGACGATCAGGTCAAGGGCATCTTCCACCACGGCGACCGCAACAAGTTCGTGGCGCCCGCGGCGTTCACCGTATTCGTGTGGGTACTGGTGATGAATGCCATGGATTTCCTGCCCATTGACATTGTCGTGGCGCCACTCGAATGGGCAGGCTTGCACGCCTGGCGCCCGGTGCCCACGGCAGACATCAACACCACCTTTGCGCTCGCGTTGTCGGTTTGGCTGCTGATGATCTGGTTCTCGATCGCTGCCAAGGGCCTCGGCGGCTGGATCCACGAGCTGTTCTGCGCGCCGTTCGGCAAGAACCCCCTCCTGTGGATTCCGAACTTGCTCCTCAACATCATCGAATACGTGTCCAAGCCGCTGTCGCATGCGCTGCGGCTGTTCGGCAACATGTACGCGGGCGAGATCATCTTCCTGCTGTTGTGGCTGCTGGCGGCCACCGGATTGGTGGGCTCGTTTTTCGCTGTCTTTTTCGGCCTGGTGTGGGCAGTGTTTCACGTCCTGATCGTGGTGCTGCAGGCCTACATCTTCATGATGCTGACCGTGGTCTACATCGCCATGGCGCACGATCACCACTGATTTCAAGTTCGATTCGACTTCCCGCCTAGAAAGGAAAGCACCATGGAAAAACTTCAGTTGCTGGCGATGATCCAGGCCTACACGGGCATCGGCATCGGCCTGATGATCGGTGTGGGCGCCGCCGGCGCCTGCATCGGCATCGGCATCATGTCGAGCAAGTTCCTCGAGGCCGCGGCGCGCCAGCCGGAGCTCACCAATGCTCTGCAGGTGAAGGTGTTCCTGCTGCTCGGCCTGATCGACGCCTCGTTCATCATCGGCGTCGGCCTCGCCATGATGTTCGCGTTCGCCAACCCGCTGCTCGCCGTCATCCAGTAGGCGCCGGCGCGCAAGGAACCGGCTATGAGCTTCAATCTCACGCTGATCGCACAGGCGCTCACCTTCGCGCTGTTCATCTGGTTCACGGTGAAAGTGATCTGGCCGTACATGCTGCGCGCCATCGAGGCGCGCCAGAAGACCATCGCCGACGGCCTCGCGGCGGCGGAGCAGGGCAGAAAGTCGCTCGAAGTGTCGACCCGCCAGGCCGGGGAAGCCGTGGAGCAGGCGCGCGGGCGCTCGGGCGAGATCCTGGCACATGCCGAGAAGCGCGCTGCGCAGATGGTGGAGGAGGCGAAGCTTGCCGCGCGGCAGGAAAGCGAGCGCGAGAAGACGGCCGCCAAGGCCGAGATCCAGCAGGAAGTGTCGCGCGCGCGCGAGCAGCTGCGGGATCACGTCGCGGCGCTCGCGGTGGCGGGGGCGGAGAAGATCCTGCGCCGCGAAGTGGACGCCAAGGCGCACGCCGACCTGCTCGAGTCGATCAAGAGGCAGCTCTAGGGCATGGCCGAGCCCAGCACCATCGCGCGACCCTACGCCGAGGCGGTGTTCAGGCTCGCCGACGGGGCGGGCCAGCTTGCCGAATGGTCGGCGGCGCTTGGCAACCTGGCCGTGGTAGCGGGAGACGCGCGCGTGCGCGCCGCGGTGGGCGACCCGAACCGCTCGGCGGCCCAAGTGGCGGGGCTCTTCATCTCGATTCTCGCCGGCAAGCTCTCCGGCGATGCCGAGAATCTGGTACGCGTGCTGGCGGACAACGGTCGGCTCGGTGTGCTCGAAGAGGTCCGCGTGCAATACGAGGCGCTCAAGAACGAGCGCGAGGGCGTGGTCGAGGCGGAGGTCATCTCGGCGTTCGAGATGGATGCGGCGCAGCTCGCCGACCTGGTGGCGCGCCTGGAGAAGAAGACCGGCCGCAAGGTGAAGGCCCGCGTCAGCGTGGACAAGGCGCTGATCGGCGGCGTGAAACTGGTGCTCGGCGACAAGGTCATCGACGGTTCCGCGCGCGCGCAGCTCGCCGCGCTCGAGAACGCGCTGAAAGCTTAAGGAGCAAGGCATGCAACTCAACCCATCCGAAATCTCGGAACTGATCAAGAGCCGCATCCAGAACCTGGACGCCGGCGCGCAGATGCGCACGCAGGGCACCGTCGTCTCGGTGACCGACGGCATCTGCCGCGTGCACGGCCTCTCGGACGTGATGCAGGGCGAGATGCTGGAATTCCCGAAGAACACCTTCGGCCTCGCGCTCAACCTCGAGCGCGACTCGGTGGGCGCGGTGATTCTCGGCGCGTACGAGCACATCACCGAGGGCGACACGGTGAAGTGCACCGGCCGGATCCTCTCGGTGCCGGTCGGCCCGGAACTCCTTGGCCGCGTGGTGAACTCGCTCGGCCAGCCGATCGACGGCAAGGGCCCGGTCAACGCGAAGCTCACCGACGTCATCGAGAAAGTCGCGCCGGGCGTGATCGCGCGCCAGTCGGTGTCGCAGCCGGTGCAGACCGGCCTGAAGGCCATCGACTCCATGGTGCCGATCGGCCGCGGGCAGCGCGAGCTCATCATCGGCGACCGCCAGACCGGCAAGACCGCGGTGGCGGTGGACACGATCATCAACCAGAAGGGCAAGGACCTGTTCTGCGTGTACGTCGCGGTCGGGCAGAAGGCCTCGACCATCGTCAACGTGGTGCGCAAGCTCGAAGAGCACGGGGCGATGGAGTACACCATCGTGGTCGCGGCTTCGGCCTCCGAATCCGCGGCCATGCAGTACATTGCGCCGTACTCCGGCTGCACGATGGGCGAGTACTTCCGCGATCGCGGCCAGGACGCGCTCATCATCTACGACGACCTGACCAAGCAGGCCTGGGCGTACCGGCAGATCTCGCTGCTGCTGCGCCGCCCGCCCGGGCGCGAGGCTTATCCCGGCGACGTGTTCTACCTGCATTCGCGCCTGCTGGAGCGCGCCGCGCGCGTGAATCCGGACTACATCGAGAAGTTCACTGAAGGCAAGGTCAAGGGCAGGACCGGTTCGCTCACGGCGCTCCCTGTGATCGAGACGCAAGCCGGCGACGTCACCGCGTTCGTGCCCACCAACGTCATCTCGATCACCGACGGCCAGATCTTCCTGGAGTCGGACCTGTTCAACGCCGGCATCCGGCCGGCGATCAACGCCGGCATCTCGGTGTCGCGCGTGGGCGGCGCCGCGCAGACCAAGATAATGAAGCGCAAGGACACCGGCGGCGGCGTGCGCCTCGCGCTCGCGCAGTACCGCGAGCTCGCGGCCTTCGCGCAGTTCGCCTCGGACCTCGACGCGGCCACGCGCAAGCAGCTTGACCGCGGCCGCATGGTGACCGAACTCATGAAGCAGCCCCAGTACCAGCCGCTCCAGGTCTGGGAGATGGCACTGACCCTGTTTGCGGTGAACAACGACTATTTCGATGACGTCGACGTGAAGAAAGCGCTCGCCGCCGAGCGCTCGATGCGCGATTACGTGAAGGGCAAGTACGCCGACCTGGTCAAGCGCATGGAGGAGAAGAAAGACCTCTCGAGCGACGACGAGAAGTCGCTGAAGGGCGCCATCCAGGACTGGAAGAAGAACGGCTCTTACTGAGCGCGCGCCATGCCGGGCACAAAAGAAATCCGGGTCAAGATCAAGAGTGTGCAGAACACTCGCAAGATCACCAAGGCCATGGAAATGGTCGCCGCCTCCAAGATGCGCAAGGCCCAGGAGCGCATGCGCATGGCGCGCCCCTACGGCGAGAAGATTCGCACGGTCGCCGCGCACATCAGCCACGCCAATCCGGAGTACCGGCATCCGTTCCTGGTGGAGCGCGACAGCGTGAAGCGCGTGGGCCTGATCGCGATTACCACCGACAAGGGCCTGTGCGGCGCGCTCAACACGAACCTGCTGCGCATGATCCTCGGCCAGTACAAGGCCTGGCAGGCCGAGGGCGAGGAAATCGACGTCTGCTGCATCGGCAACAAGGGCATGGGCTTCATGCAGCGCCTGGGCGCGAACATCGTTTCGCATGCGGTACAGATCGGCGACCGCCCGCAGATGGACAAGCTCATCGGCACCGTCAAGGTGATGCTGGACGGCTACACCAACGACCGCTTCGACCGGCTGATG
>CAZAEG010000267.1:0-3794 GCA_964484035.1 uncultured Enterobacteriaceae bacterium
AGCAGACCGCGGCAGCGGCGCCCGCGACGGGCAAGGACATCTACTTCATCCAGGCGGGCGCCTTCCAGAATCCCGCCGACGCGGACAACCAGAAGGCGCGGCTGGCGATGCTCGGCTTCGAATCGAACGTCGAGCCCACGAGCCTGCCCGACAAGGGCACCTTCTACCGCGTGCGCCTCGGACCCTATTCGAAGGTGGAAGAATTGAACCAGGTGCGCCAGTCGCTGGCGCAGAACGGAATCGACGCCAACCTGGTCAAACTGAAGGACCCTGCAACCCGGAAGGTGAATTGAGATGAACCCGCTTCGCCGTACCCTGGTCGCCGCGCTGGGGCTTGCCCCGCTCGCCGGCTTCGCCCAAGCGCGCCGCCCCGCCGCCGGCGTCGACTACTCCGTGCTCAAGCCCACGCAGCCCGTGGAAGCCGAGGGCAAGATCGAAGTGCTGGAATTCTTCTGGTACGGCTGCCCGCACTGCTACACGCTCGAGCCGCGGCTGGAGAAGTGGATCGCGCGCCTGCCGGCCGACGTGCATTTCCGCCGCGTGCCGGCGGTGTTCAACGACAACTGGGCGCGCGATGCGGCGATCTTCTACACCTTCGAAGCGCTCGGCGTGCTGGAGAAGCTGCACCGGCCGTTCTTCGACGCCATCCACCGCGACCGGCTGAACACGCGCGACCCGGTGTCGCGCAACGACTGGCTGCAGAAGAACGGCGTGGACGTGAAGCGCTTCGACGACGCCTTCAAGTCGTTCGGCGTGCAGAGCAAGGTGCGCCGCGCGCAGCAGCTCTCCACGGCCTATCGCATCGACGGCACGCCCGCGCTCGCGGTGCACGGCCGCTACACGGTCAGCGCCGAGCAGGGGCGCACGCAGGACGGCATGCTGAGCACCGCTGACTACCTGATCGGGGTCGCACGCAAAGGCGGTTGACGCGCATCGTCATCACGGGCGCATCCGACGGCCTGGGCGCCGCCCTCGTCCGGCATTACGCCGCGCCCGACACGGTCATCTGCCTGATCGCGCGCCGCCGCGAGGCGATGCAGGCGCTCGCTTCGGCCTTGCCCGGGCGCTTCGAGATCCACGCGCTCGACGTCGCCGACCACGCCGCGCTGCAGCGCGCGGCGCACGAGTTCTGCGCGCGCCACGGCGCGCCCGACCTCGTCATCGCCAACGCCGGGCTGTCGGTGGGAACGCGCGGCGAGGACAGCGCCGACCTGGCGAAGCTCCGGCGCCTGTTGGAGGTCAACGTTTCCGGGCTCGCCGCCACGCTCGCCGCCTTCGCGCCGGCGATGCGCGCAGCAAGTCACGGAGCGCTGTGCGGCATTGCGAGCGTGGCGGCATTCCGCGGCCTGCCGGGCGCGGGCGCGTACAGCGCGTCCAAGTCGGCGGCCATCCAGTGGCTCGAGGCGCTGCGCGTCGAGATGGCGGGGAGCGGCGTCGCCGTGGTCACCATCTGCCCGGGCTACATCGACACGCCGATGACGCGGGTCAATCGCTACCGCATGCCCTTCCTCCTCGCCCCGGACGAGGCCGCGCGGCGCATCGCGCGGGCCATCCGCGCCCGGCGCCGGCTCGCGGTGATTCCGTGGCAGACGGCGCTCGTTGCGGTGTTCCTGCGCGCGCTCCCCGGCGCGATCTACGACCGCCTCGCCGCGCGCCGGCCGCGTAAGCCGCGCGACCTGCCGCTTTGATGCGCATCGTCTCGCTGGTGCCCTCGCTCACCGAGCTGCTGTGCGCGCTGGGCCTCGGCGCGCAGCTCGTGGGCCGCACCGGCTTCTGCGTGCATCCGCGGGAACTCGTGCGCCACATCCCCAAGGTGGGCGGCACCAAGGACGTGAATCTCGCCAAGGTGCGCGCGCTCGCGCCGACGCACGTCGTGCTCAACGTGGACGAAAACCGCAAGGAAACGGCGGCCGAGCTGGCGCGGTTCGTGCCGAACCTCATCGTCACCCACCCTCTCGGGCCGCTCGACAACCTCGATCTCTACCGCCGCTTCGGCAGCGCGTTCGGGCGCGAGCGCGAAGCCGGGGCGCTCTGCGCGCGTTTCCGGACGGCGTACGACGAGGCGGCGGCGGCAACCTACCCTGAGCGGCGGGTGCTGTACCTGATCTGGAAAGGTCCCTGGATGACCGTGTCGCGCGATACGTACATTTCCCGCACGCTATCGCTCTTTGGGCTGAGGACGGTGCCGGATACTGCCGATGAGCGCTACCCGAAGCTCGAGGACTTGCGCGGAGTGGACGCCGATTTGCTGCTGCTCTCCTCCGAGCCGTATCGTTTTCGCGAGCGCCATCTGGCCGAAGTCGCCGCACTCACCGGCAAACCCGCGCTGCTCGTGGACGGCGAGATGACCTCCTGGTACGGGCCGCGCGCGATTTCTGGACTGGCCTACATGCAAGCGTTTGTGCAGCGCACGTTGACTGGCGCAGGGATCCCAAGCGTATGCTGAGATGCGGAGGCCCTTGGGCGGCCTCGCATCACGGGAGGAGATCATGCTGACGATGACCGGATACCGGCGCACGCTGCTCGCTTGCGCCGCTACGATGCTCGGCGCTTACGGTTCGGCCGGGCATGCAGTGAACGACGAGCCCCTGCGGGACAAGTGGGCGCCGAGCGAGTGGGGTGCGGACGACAAGGCCGGTTCGGCGAACCGAAGATCCGCGGCGTCGGTGCTCAAGGCCATGAAGCTGGTGAAGAAGGGCAAAGTCGCGACGCTCGGCAAGGTGTACCAGCAGGACGCGCCGGGATTCGGGAGCCGCGGCTGGCGCATGACCATCCCGGGGCTGCCGACCGGCGGACCCTTCGGCAAGCAGGAGCTGGTCTACAACGACGAGTACGTCGCTACCGAGATCGGCCAGTTCGGCACGCAGTTCGACGGCCCGGGGCACATCGGCGTCATCACGTCGAAGGGCATGTTCTTCTACAACGGCCGCTACCTGCACGACAAGGACGTGAGCGCCTACGGGCTGGGCCCGCTCGGAGTCGAGCACGTCGGGCAGGTCGGCTTCGTCTGCCGCGGCGTGTTGCTCGACGCGGTCGCGCTGCGCGGCGGCAAGCCGCTGCCGATTCCGGCGAAAAACAGCGCGGACGACCCGGGCGTCATCAACGACGAGGACGTGCGGGAGATGGTCAAGCGCCAAGGCATCGCGCCGATCGGCGAGGGTGACTGCGTGTTCCTCTACACCGGGCACGGCGACCTCTGGGACGCGAAGAAGTGGGACAGCTTCCCGCCGGAGGAAAAGCAGAAGCGCATTGCGCTCTTCAACTCCGGAGAGCCGGGATTCGGCATCTCGGCCTGCGAGTACCTGGCATCGCGAAAGATTGCCCTCACCGGCGGTGACACCTGGGGCGTGGATGCGGTGGGCCCGGGCTTCGGCGGCGAGACCGATCAGCCGTTCGAATGCCACATCAAGCTGCAGACCAAGCGCGGCATCTGGAACATCGAGAACCTGGACTTCGGCCAGCTGGTGGCCGACAAGGCCTACGAGTTCCTGTTCGTGTGGTCGCCGCTGAAGATGAAGGGCGCGACCGGCTCGCCGGGCAACCCGATCGCGATCTACTGAGAACGGCGGGAGATTACGTCGCGCCTTCGCCGAGCCGAAATTGTCCGATGGCGCAATCGGCAGCGGTTGACTATGCTTGCCGCCAAGGGGGACGGGGCCGACATTGAGTATCTACGCACTGAAGCCGCGATTCCAGGCGTTGCTGCGGCCTTTGACCGTGATTCTGCAGCGTGGCGGAGTGACCGCGAATCAGGTGACGGTCGCCGCTTGCGCGGTCTCGGTGGGGTTGGGCGT
>CAZAEG010000268.1:0-3918 GCA_964484035.1 uncultured Enterobacteriaceae bacterium
ACGGCGCTCGCCAGGGATCTGCGCGAGCTGGCGGCTTTCGGCATGGCGTCGCTCGCCATGAGCATCGTCGGCCTTGCGATCTTCATGCTCGTGCCGACGCGGGTGCCCGATTTCGCGATCGACTGGTCGCTGTACCCGTCGCTGCAGTTCCTGAAGCGCGTCGACGTCGCCGGCAACGCCTTCCCGTCGCTGCACGCGGCATTCTGCGTGTTCACCGCGGTGGTCCTGGACGCGCAGCTCGCCGCGCTGGGGGCGGGACGGTGGTCGCGCGCTGGGAACCTGCTGTTGTGCGGGGGCATCCTTTATTCCACGATCGCCACCCGGCAGCACGTGGCGCTGGACGCCGCCGCCGGGGCAGTGCTGGGGGGAGCGGCCTCGCTCGCTTATCTGGGTGTCTTGCGGGAGGACCAGCGCCCATGAACGACCTGGAGCGGCACTTTCGCGACAATACCGGCCGCCAGATCCACAAGTGGCACCACTACTTCGAGATCTACGAGCGGCACCTCGCGCGCTTCCGCGGCACCGATGTGCACGTGCTCGAGTTCGGCGTGTGGCAGGGCGGCTCGATGCAGATGTGGAAAGCGTACTTCGGGCCGCGCTGCCGCATCTACGGCGTGGACAAGAACCCGGCCTGCAAGGCGGTCGAGGAGGAGCGCGTCGAGGTCTTCATCGGCGACCAGGAGGACCGGCAGTTCCTGCGCTCGCTCGTTGCGCGCGTCCCGCGTATCGACGTCCTCATCGACGACGGCGGGCACGGCATGAAGCAGCAGATCCACACTTTCGAGGAGCTCTATCCGCATATCGACGCGCACGGCGTCTACCTCTGCGAGGACCTGCACACGTCCTACTGGCCGAACTACAAGGGCGGCTACCGCAGGCGGGGGACGTTCATCGAGTACGCGAAGAACCTGATCGACGCGATACACGCCTGGCATTCGCGCAGCAAGGCGCTGCAAGTGAGCGATTTCACGCGCTCGGCGCACGGGCTGCACTTCTACGACAGCATGCTGGTCATCGAAAAGCGCCCGCTCCAGGCGCCGGTGGACTCGAAGACCGGCGTCGAATCCATTCCCGGCTACCACTCGAATCCGCGGCTCGGCAGGCGCATCGAGCGCGCGCTGAAGCGGGGCCTGCGCAGGCTCACGGGAAAAGGCGGCTGAGGTGGCGAGCCTCAGGGAGCGCGGCGCACGGCTCGCCTAGGGGCCTTGCGCAGGAATGGCGGCGCGGCGCCGGGCGCCCGCGGCGCGACGCCCTCCTGCTCCAGGATGCGCAGCGCCCGCGCCTGCAGCTGCCAGCAGCTCGAGCGCAAGGCCGCTTGCGCGGCGCCCACCGAGCCGTCCAGCGCCAGCGCAGCGGTGCGTACGGCGCAGCTCGGGTGGACGGCAAGCCGGTCTATTAGCCGGCGCATTTGAACGGCGGGGGCGCGGCGCGCGCGCAGCGCCCCGGCGAAGGGACCGGCGTAACGCGTACCCGGCGATTCGCGCAGCACCACTTCGAACGCATCCCACATGGCGGCCGCCTGGGCAGCGCTCGCGCCCTCGAGCGCGCAGCGCAGCGCGATGCCGAGCGGCCAGAGCACGTCGAAGTCATCGGCGGGCAGTTCCGCAAGGCTCGTGCGTGTGCGCATCCTCAGCGCTTCCAGGACGAGCGCGTAGGCGCCGCCCTCGGGCTTGCCGTTGACGAATCCCGGGCCGAGCGCGTGCAGCGCCTGCGCCGGGGAGACTTGCGCCGGCGCGGCGGCGGGCGCGGGCGGGCAGGACACGGCGCCTGCGGCTTCATGCGTTGCGGGGGCTTCATTGACGGGCGCATCGGCAAGCACGAGGCCGACGCTCGGCAAGCCGCGCGACCACTCCGCGCGGCCCCAGCCGTCCTTCTGCTCCAGGCGCCACGCGTTGCGGCCCGCGGCATCGATGATGATGCCGACGCCATTGGCGGTCGCGGCGCCCTGCGCCAGATTCGGCGCGGCATAGCGGTCGTCGCCCCCGAGGTCGGCCAGCACGCCGACGGCGAGGTCGAGCCCCATGCCCTGGCCCACGCCCACTGAAAGCGCGTAGTCGTCGTTCCCCGCCTCGTCGCGCAGCACGCCGACCGCCTCGTGCACGCCGTTGCCCTGCGCATAGCGCACGGCACGATAGCGATCGTCGCCCGACCGGTCCCAGAGCAGGCCGAGCGCGTAGTAGTAGCCGGTACCCTGCGCGAACATCTGCGCCTCGTAGGCGTCGCTGCCCGCGTCGTCGCGCAGGATGCCTACGCCGCCGCCGCGGCCCGTGCGTACCCCCACGGCGACGCCTTGCGCGAAGCTCAGTCCCCCGCCGCGCCCGAAGGGGTCGGGCAGCCCGGCCGCAAGATAACGGTCGTTGCCCGTGCGATCCCACAGCAATCCGGTGCCGAGCGCGAGACCGAGACCCTGGCCGAACGCGCGCAACCGGTAGACGTCGTTGCCCTCGAGGTCGACGAGCGCGCCGACGCCCGCCAGCGCCGCGCCGAGGCCGAATTCGCCCGCTTCATAGACGTCGTCGCCGGAGACGTCGAGCAGCACCGACACGCCCGCGACCGCGGCGCCCCAGGCCGGGCCGGCCGACGCGTAGCGGTCATTGCCGCCGAGGTCGATGATCGCCGCGAGACCGTGCAGGACCAGGTCGCTGCCCAGGTAGCGGTCGTTGCCGCCGGGATCGAGGATCACGGACACCCGTGCATCCCGCAGCGGAGACAGCGCGTGGGTGTCGTCGCCCGCCGTGCCGATGACGATGACGCCGGCGTCGAACTCGATGCGCGCACCGCGCTCGGGAAAGACGACGCGACTCGCGGCGGCGCGCACGGCCTGCGCGAGGCGCGCATTGGCCTCGAGAAAAAGCGACGCAGCGCGCTGCAAGGCGCCCTCGTCAATTCGCGCGGCGACCTCGCGCTGCAAGTCCGGCGTCGGCAGCGATGCGGGAAGCGCCGGGGGCAGCGGCAGGGCCGCGCGCAGCACGCGCTGCGCCTCGGCGAGCTCTGCCACATAGGGATCGAGCAGGCGCTGCAAATCGAGCGCCAGCCCGGGGCCCGCGATGACCGGCGCGGCGAGCTGCCCGAGCGCGACAGGCACCGAGCCCTCGAAGATCGCGGCGGCCTCCTGCGCCGCAAGCGGCCGCGCTAGGAGCGCGCGCACCATCGCCGGCGAGGGCGGCGGCGGGCCCTCGTGGCGCAGGATGTTGTCGATGACCTGGACGGGCTGCGGCGCCGCGCAGGCGGCGAGGAACAGGGCGAGTGCGGTCGCGACAGGTGCGCGCATGGCAGAATCCGTGCGAAAGGATACCCGCCATGGACCTGAAGCAGACGATCCAGGACAAGCTCAAGGGCCTGCTGCCCGAGTTGCTCGGCAGCGAGCTCGCCGAGGTGACGCAGGACCGGGTGCGCGCCACGCTCGTGGTGCGCCCCGAGCTGTGTACGGGCGGGAAGATCCTGCACGGTGGCTCGATCATGGCCTTCGCCGACACGCTCGGTGCCATCGGCACGATCGTCAACATGCCGCAGGGCGCGAGCACCGCCACCATCGAATCGAAGACCAATTTCATCGGCGGCGCGGCCGAGGGCTCGGTGGTCGCGGGCGAAGCGACGCCGGTGCACAAGGGCCGCACGACGCAGGTCTGGCAGACGCGCGTCACCGGCGCGGACGGCAAGCTGGTGGCGCTGGTGACGCAGACGCAGATCGTCAAGGCGCCCAAAGGCTGATCATGGGCGGCTCGCTATAATGCCCGCGCGCGACACAGGAGGCACAGTGCGCGATCTGGTCGGCGGCATCCGGCGCTACTTCATCTACGCGGGCCTTTTCAGCCTGGCGATCAACGCCCTGCTGCTGGTGCCCGCGATCTACATGCTGCAGGTCTTCGACCGCGTGCTCTCCAGCCGCAGCGAGGAGACGCTGGTGATGCTGTCGGT
>CAZAEG010000269.1:0-2840 GCA_964484035.1 uncultured Enterobacteriaceae bacterium
GCTGCCCGCGACCCGCGCGGGCACGATCCACAGCAGCGCCGTGCACCAGGACTCGCAGCCCGAGTCGGATTTCAGGGTCTCGGTGTCGTCGGGCGCCCACTCGTCCATGGTGAAGGTGTTGGACACGATGCGCGTGCCGGGCTTCAGGTCGAGAAGCGCGGGGCGCAGCTTGAGGTTGATCGAAGGCAGCAGGAACATGGTGATCACGGTCGCCTTGGAGAAGTCGGTCTCGAACAGGTCCGCCTTCCTGAACCGGGCACGGGCGGAGACGCCCGCCTTCTCGGCGTTCGCGCGTGACAGCGCCACCATGTCCGCGTCGTACTCGATGCCCAGGGCCCGCGCGCCGCGCCTTGCCGCCTCGATGACGGTGCGGCCGTCGCCGGAGCCGAGATCCATGACGAAGTCCTTCGGCGTCACGCGCGCCATGTCGAGCATCCTGTTCAGCAAGGCCTGCGAGGTGGGCACCCAGACGACGTCCTTGCCCTGCTGGCCGACCGAGGGCTCGTAGGCGGGCGCTTGCGGGGCTTGCGCGAAGGCGCCGGTGCCGAGGAGGAGGGCGAGCGCCGCCAGGCGCAGGAAGGGTGCCGCGTGCATGTCGAGGTCTCTCCGGGGTTCAGGAACTACAGGATAGCGCCGAGCAGCCGGGCCTGGAGCGCGCCCATTCGGGACGGCGCGCGGCGAATGCCTCGTTCCCCGGCTGCTCGTCGTACGGGCGCTCGAGCACCTTCATCAGGCGCTCCAGCACCGTGGGGTCGCCGCCCGCCATGGCGTCGATCGCCTGCTGCGCGAGGTAGTTGCGCGGCACGTACTTCGGATTGACGGCGTTCATCCGCGAGCGCTTGGGCGCCCGGGCGAGCCAGCGCCGCAGCCAGGCCTCGAGCCGCACGACGTGCCCGGCCGGGGGCTCAGCGTAGAACGCGCGCGCGAGCGGCGCCACGAGCGCGTCCTCGCGCACAGCGGCCAGCCCGCGGAAGAACAGGGTGAAGTCGGTCTCCACCGCATTCAGCACCTGGAACAACTCGGCGACGAGCGCCTCGTCGCCCTCGCGATCGAACGCCTCGAGCCCGAGCTTTTGCGCGAGCGCGCGCCCGAAACTCTCCTGGTAGACGTCGCCGTAGATCTCGAGCCCCGCTTCCAGTTCGTCCTTCGGGACGAGCGGCAGCAGCGCCTCGGCGAGCCGCGCCAGGTTCCACAGCCCGATCTGCGGCTGGCTGCCGTAGCAGTAGCGCCGCGTCCCGGCGTCGGTCGTGTTCGGCGTCCAGGTCGGGTCGTAGCCTTCGAGCCAGCCGTACGGCCCGTAATCGAGGGTCAGGCCGAGCACGGACATGTTGTCGGTGTTCATCACGCCGTGCACGAAGCCGAGGCGCATCCAGTCGCTCATCAGGCGCGCGGTGCGGCGGCACACCTCGCGGTACCACTCGCCGTAGGACAGCCCCGGGGTGAAGTGCCGGATGACGTAGTCGAGCAGGCGCTTGCGCAATTCCTCCTCGCCGTGCGCGGCGTGGATCTCGAAGTTGCCGAAGCGGACAAAGGAAGGCGCGACGCGGCACACCACCGCGCCCGGCTCGGGCTCGGGGTTGCCGTCGTAGAACATGTCGCGCATCACCTGCTCGCCCGTGCCTGCCAGCGACAGCGCGCGCGTCGTCGGCACGCCGAGGAAATGCAGCGCTTCGCTGCACAGGAATTCGCGCAGCGAAGAGCGCAGCACCGCGCGCCCGTCCGCGGTGCGCGAATAGGGCGTGAGGCCTGCGCCCTTCAGCTGCAGCTCCCGGCGCGAGCCGTCGCGGGCGGCCATCTCGCCCAGCGTGATGGCGCGCCCGTCGCCGAGCTGGCGCGCCCACACGCCGAACTGGTGGCCGCCGTAGCGCGCGGCGTAGGGCTCCATCCCGGGAAAGACGCGGTTGCCGGCGAGCGCTTCGATGGCGGCCGGCGAGGGCCGCGCCAGTCCCAACTCTTCGCCCAGCGCGTCGGACCATGCGAGGAGCTTGGGTGCGGCCACCGGCGTGGGCGCTACGCGCGTATAGCTCGCGTTCGGCACCTCGCGGCGGGTGTTCGCCGCCACCGGGTCGGCGGGCATTTCGTCGACGAAGGTGTTGCGGAACGCGGCCGCGGAAAGATCGACGAGCGGGGCGGAGGTGAGTACGGCGGACATGGCTTCATCGTAACGCAGCCGGGCCGTGGGCACTTTACCTCCAATCCGAAAATTGGAGGTAAAGCCGCTCTCGGCGCTGCGGGTATAGCATCAGGCGCATGGCCTCCGCCCCGAAGCTCGCCTGCCTCCCGAATGGACCCTACTACCTCCTGAACAATCCCGAGCCCGCGCCCATCCCGAACCTCCGGCGCGCCTCGGGCGAGCCCTGCATCACCGCAAGCGGCGTCGCGCTCTGCCGCTGCGGCGGCTCGAAGAACAAGCCCTTCTGCGACGGCACGCACAGCGCGATCGGCTTCAAGGACACGAACACCGCCGACCCGGCGAAGAACAGGCGCAAGGCCTACGCCGGCAAGCGCATCACGATCCTCGACAACCGCGCGATCTGCTCGCACGCGGCGTTCTGCACCGACGAGCTGAAATCGGTCTTCCGCCACCACGACCAGCCCTGGATCGACCCGGACGGCGCAACAGTGGAGGAGATCATCGCCACGATCGGAAAGTGCCCGTCGGGCGCGCTCAGCTACGCGCTCGAGGGCATTGAGGCGACACCGTCGCAAAGGCCGCCGCTGGTCACCGTCACCGACGACGGGCCCTACGCGGTGACTGGCGGGATCGAACTGATGGGAGTCGAATTCGGGGACGGAGCTTCAAAAGAGCACTACACGCTTTGCCGGTGCGGAGCTTCCAA
>CAZAEG010000270.1:0-2509 GCA_964484035.1 uncultured Enterobacteriaceae bacterium
GGCGGCCCCAGGTGAACGCGCGGTAGGCGATCGCCAGCACGACCGCGCCCAGTGCGCCGACGGCGGCGGCCTCGCTCGGCGTCGCCAGGCCGAAAAGGATCGAGCCCAGCACCGCGAGGATGAGCACCGCGAGCGGCACGAAGGCCTGCAGCATCAGGAGCAGCACCCGGATCCACGACACGTTCGTTTCGCTCTCCGGCAGCTTGGGCGCGAGCTTCGGATTGATCAGCGCGCGCGCGATCACGTACAGCACGTACATTCCCGCCAGCAGGAACCCGGGCAGGAGGGCCGCGGCGTAGAGCTTCACCACCGAGACCGCGGAGGTGGCCGCGTACACGATCAACATGATCGAAGGCGGAATCAGGATGCCGAGCGTCCCGCCGGCGCAGATCACCCCCGCGGAGAGCTTCTGGTCGTAGCCCGCCTTGAGCATCGCGGGGAAGGCGAGCAGCCCCATCAGGGTCACCACGGCTCCGACGATGCCGGTGGCGGTGGCGAACAGTGCGCAGGTCACGAGCGCCGCCACCGCCATCGCCCCCGGCACGTGGCGCAAGGCGACCTGCAGGCTGTAGAACAGGCGGTCGAGGATGTTGGAGCGCTCGATCATGTAGCCCATGAACAGGAAAAGGGGCACCGCGATCAGCACGTCGTTGTTCATCACGCTGAACGTGTTCTGCGTGAGCAGGTAGAACACGCGGTTGTCGAAGAACGCCTGGTCGGGCTGGAAGTAGGCGTAGTAGCCGAACATCACGCCCATCGCGATCAGCGTGAAGGCGATCGGGAAGCCCAACATGATGATGAAAATGAACAGCCCCAGCATCACCAGGGCGATCACCGGGTCGCTCACTGCGCCTCCTGCTTCGCCTTCGCCGCGTGCTCCGCGGCAATCGCGTCCTCCAGTTCCTCGACGTCGTGCAGGCGCTGCGCCCAGCGATTCTCCCGCAGGCACAGCACGCAGCGCAGCACCTCGGCGATACCCTGCAGGGTGAGGAAGAAGCCGGCGAACGGGATCAGGATCTTCAGCTGCCACACCGGCACGCCGGCCGGGCTGTTGACGCTCACTTCCCTCAGCTTGAACGAGTCGAAGCCGTAAGCCCAGCCGGCGACCATCAGCGAGATGACGCCGGGAAAGAAGAACAGCACGTACAGGGTCAGCTCGACGCTCGCCTGCACTCGCGCCGGCCAGAGCCGGTAGAGCACGTCGCCGCGCACGTGGCCGTTCCGGGACAGCGTATAGGCCCCGGCCATGAGGAACAGGCCGCCGTACACGATGTAGCTCATGTCGAACGCCCAACTGGTCGGGTTGTTCAGCACGTAGCGCACGAACACTTCATAGCAGGTGCCGAGCGTGAGGATCACGATCAGCCAGGCGAAAGCGTGTCCGACCGTCTTGCTCAGCTGATCGACGCCGTAGATGAACTTCTGGATCATGGCTCAGGTGGCAACCGAGGCAGCAAAAGGGGCGGCACCGTTGCGTGCCGCCCCAAGAAGCATTCGCCGCGGGTACCGGCGACCGTCAACCCGGGAGCTTGGTCTTGAAGATGTGCTCGTAACCCAACTTGTAATCCGCCTCATTGAAAAAATGGAAGAAGACGACGCGCTTGGCAAAGGCGCGCTGCGATTCCACCACCCTGGCGAAGAACGGGTCCTCCTTCGACAACTTGGCGGTCAGGACGTCCCAGGCCTTGAGCTGCTCCGCGAAGATCGACTTCGGCGTGCGGATCACCTTGACCTTGTGCTTGGTGATGAGCGTCTGCAGGTCGCGCGAGTAGTTGTCCATCCCGGTCCAGTAGTTCGCCGAATTCGCGGCCTCGGCGGCGTATTGCAGGATCGCCTGCAGGTCCTTCGGGATCGTGGCCCATTTTTTCTTGTTGAAGGCGATCTCGAAGAATTCCGTCGCCTGGTGGAAGCTGCCCATCATGTAGTTCTTGAGCACGTCCTGGGCGCCGAAGCGGCTGTCCGAAGTCGGATTGTTGAACTCGAAGGCGTCGATTACGCCGCGCTCTATTGCCGGCATGATCTCGCCGCCCGGCAGCTGCGTCACCTTCGCGCCCAGTTCCTGGAACAGATCGGCGGCCAGTCCCACCGTGCGGTACTTCAGGCCCTTCAGCCCTGCCGCGCTGGCGATCGGCTTTTTGAACCAGCCGAGCGGCTGGGTCGGCATCGGCATGGCGAAGAAGCCGACGACGTCGAGGCCGATCTTGGGGAGTAGCTCGTTGTAGAGCGCCAGACCACCGCCGCGGTAGATCCAGGCGAGCGTCTGGTGCGCGTCCATGCCGTTGATCGGCCCGGTACCGAACAGCGACGCCACTTTGGACTTGCCGTACCAGTACACCGTCACGCTGTGGCAGGCGTCAAGTACGCCCTTCGAGGTCGCGTCCATCACCTCGAACGGCTTCACCACCGCGCCGCCGATCAGGAAGTCGATGCGCAGCCTGCCGCCCGCCATCTCGTTGACGCGCGTGACGTACTCCTGGGCCATCTCGTTGAAGATGTCCGTCGCGCTCCA